>JAAHIA010000173.1 GCA_010671975.1 Leptolyngbya sp. SIO4C1
TAGATCATGGTTACCTCCTGAGCTAAACCAATAAAAACTTGATGAATGAGCTGCGATTAAAGAAACTGACCACCCACAAACAGGCCGATGAGCGCAGTCAGAACGCGGTAGCCATAGCCTGGGTTGGGGCGGGCAGACAGCACCGTGTGGTAAATCGCGATCGCAACGATAGCAATCAGGCCGAGCATAGTCGGCATCCAGAGCATGGGGTAGCTCTGAAACGCGATATCGAGCAAAACGCGAACAATGGCTGCACTGCTGAACCAAATGGCAGCATCGAGTGCAGTGAAGCGAGTACGACGACGGCGCAGCCGGCCAGGCGACTGGCTTGGGGGTAAGAGCTGCTGCCGATTGACTGCCGTTAGACAGCGGCTCCAGAAGCGCTTGAGGATTTGCTGAGCGCGGCTAAGCCAGTCGATGATAGCGGGCTCGCCTGCCCAGTTAGCCTCTGTGGCAGCTGCGTCTGAGGTGGCTGACCAACCCGCTCGCTGGCGTAGCGCCTGAGCCGTTGTTAAGGCATCGCGCTGGGCCTGATAAAAGTCAACCTTGTGGCTGGCTAGGGCATAGTTTCCCTGCGGGTCTCGCTCAATCGTAGGCACGGTAGTTGCCTCGTAGGCGAGAAAGAACTCAGCAATGCTGGCAACCTCAGGGTGCGAATCTACGCCGCGCGATCGCAAATCGTACTCTAGTCGTTCTGCTAGCTGCTTCAGTCGAGCCAGGGCCGCCGCCTGCTGCTGCGCTAAGCCATTAATGGCCTGTACCTGCAGCTCAAACTGACGCACCCCTTGAGTAATCAGCGGCTGCAGCTCCGCTGGCGACGCCTCACTGTAGGCCGCATAGCTCTGCGTAGAGCGCTGCTTGAGCGTTTCAATCGCCACGGTTGCCTGAGCCGAATCAGGGCTTGACGGCGTTTGACGCGGTGCTGACCACGGTGCGGCCAAGGCATTGTCGGGGGACGACTCTACCTTGAGCGACGCTAGCTTTTGCCGGATAGCTTGAAGTTCCATATCGGTGTCGTTCATAGCGAAAGTAGGCAGAACGAATCTAGAACAGAAGAACTATATCTAGTGTTGGTACAAGTGTACTATAAACTAGATAAAGTTGATCAAAGTTGCCAAAAATTTGCCTAGAAAAATTGAAATGCGGCGGAGCTGACTTTGCTTGGGTTGCCGAAAAGCGATCTCGTCTTTACTCATCTTCAGTAGATCTACTCAAGATGAGTGGTCCATTTGCCGCAAGGTGTCATAAGATTACTGGAAGCGTTAATCCGTTGTGTGTTGTTAAAGCGGCTGCGCTATCCGCTGAACCCATACTCCTAGAAAGAACTGGGAAACTTAATTTAGTAGATGTACTCGCAGGATGCCGAGCCACGGTCTCGATGTCTTCCCAATTTCGCTTCAAGATAGATTGGCCGGCAATGCGAAAGAGCGCTACGAGTGCTGCTCAGTTAAATTGAGGGACTATGGTAAAAGCCATCAGAGATTCATCCACGCGCTATCAGCGCGCTGCCGCTAAATGGTCGATGGACAAAGGGGCGCGATTACGACCCCTAATTGCTGTCAAAGCCAGCCGCGAAAACCCGATTTACCACATTGCAATGATGCTGCTACTGGCCGGTCAGGTAGTGATGCGCTTGGTGACCGGTCGGTGCGAGCGGCGTCGACTAATGGACTATCTCATTTGCGCGGGGCCTTGCTCATTTTTTCCGGTGCTGCTGACTAATTTATTTGCCGGCATGATTTTTACCATTCAGACAGCCCGCGAGATGATGCATTACGGCATCGTTGGCGCTGTGGGCAGCACGTTTGCCGTTGCCTACTGTCGCGAGCTCGCGCCGATCTTGACGGCAGCTGTTCTAGCCTGCCAGGTGGGGTCGGCCTTTGCGGCTGAGATTGCCTGCATGAAGCTGACCGAGCAAATTGATGCCCTAAAGGTGCTGCGCACTGACCCAATTGACTATTTAGTGATGCCGCGCGTCTTGGCCTGCAGCGTGATGCTGCCGATTTTGACCATCGTCGGTATGTTTGTTGGCATTGGCGGCGGCATGATGATTGCCAGTGGTTTTTTTCATGTGACCAGCGTGACGTTTTTAGACGGTGTGCAGTCAGCGCTCTCGGTTGGCGACGTGCTGACGGTATTCGGTAAGGCCAGCTTGTTTGGTGCCGCCATTGCGATCGCCAGCTGCAGTCGCGGGCTAACTGCAACTTGTCATGGCAAAGGCGTCGGCCAGTCGGCCACCTCGGCCGTGGTGATTACCTGGGTCATGCTGTTTGTGCTCGATTTTTTAATCACCGTGGTCTTCTTTGCACAGGGAGACAGCACAGTAGCCTGGTAGTCAAGTCGTCATAGCCCTGAAATGTCAGCGCCATACCGGCGTCACATAGCGCTGGCATATTGGTCAATAGGAGTGATGATCCTTTATTAACTCCCTGTAACCCTTTGCCTATAAGGGTTACAGGGAATTTTTTAGGGCTTAGCTAGAACTCGGTCTCGAAATATTCATTCGTGACATCGTAAGCCGCGTTAGAGCCCATTTCGATCACCTCCTTTGCCTCTGGAAAGTGATAGCAGATAGCAGCGGAAAGGTTTTCGATCATCTGCTGCGCAAACTGGGCGCTAGACCCTCTGTTCTGGGGATGCCTGAGCGCTAGCTGAAGCTGAGCTATGAGCATGAAAGCCCGCGCCGGTGTAGTGGCAAACTCAATGATTTCCTCTGATTCTGCAAGCCTTTGCCAAACATCTTTTTGACTCACTAATTTGACCTCTGAGTGTCTGCGGGGGTTCGCAACTACTCAACGTAGTTGCTAGGGTTTCAGCGAAGGCACTGAACGAAAGAATCAGGCTTTTGCCTGTGTGACAGTTGAGCAATTTAAGCCGTTTTTAGTCCACCTCCTCAAAATTCAGGGATATCGATTTCCCGGCTGCGATCGGCGTAGTGCCTCAGCAGCACAGCCGGACTAACCCTTGCCAGATAGGCAACATCCTTGATAGGCAGATGTTGAAGCGCCATTGTGATCCAGGTATGGCGCGCGTGATACTGGCCGCCGTAGAAAGCCAGCTGACCGCGATCGAACAGTGACATTACCACCGGCCGCCAGTGGAGCGTCTGAAACCGGATGTAGTTGAAGTAATCCGATCGCCGGCCGCGAAACACCCGCAAGCCGGGTTCGGGTGCCGCTGGCAGCAGTGATAGCAGCAGCAGCCGTAGCCGGGCATTGCAAGGGAAGTCCGTCGATCGGTAATTTTTAGTGCGCTGCAGCAGCCGCGTATCTGCCGGCTCAGCCTCCCAAATCATCAGCCGTGAGCAATCTAGGTTGACATGCTGCCAGCGCAGCGCCGCCGCTTCCTCTGGCCGGCAGCCGGTCCAAAAGAGGAACCTTACCCACGGGCTGAAGAATGGATCGTGACGGTCGATTGCCGCGATGATTCGATCGCGCTCCTCAGTGCTGAACGCTCGATAGGCGTTTGGATCTGGTCGGGGGGCTCGCAACTCAGCCGCGAAACCAGCAAACGGATCAGCGGCCAGCTGGCCCGATCGGGCTGCCCATTTGCAGCAGGCGGAGAACTGAACGAGGGTGCGCTTAGTCGTGTCAACGCTGTAGGCCGTTAGCAGCCAATCCCGGATCGCCACGGCATCGCGGCAGTAGCTCAGCTCTGCACACATACGAGTTAGCCGAAAACTGATAGCGCGGTAATCCCTGGCATAGGTGCTAGGGGCGACTTGAGGCCGCCGATATTCGATGTAGGCCGCCCAGAGTTTTCTAAGCTGGCGGGGGCTAATTTTGCGTCCTTTAGACATCAACTGTCACACTGATCACCTGATCACTTGATTCTCAATAAGAGGCCTATTGAGAGCTTGATCACTTCTTGATCACTTGCTGATCACTTGCTTGATCACTTCGCTAAACCATGCGGGGCATAAGTTTTAGCACGAAGTGATCAAGTGATCAGCCAAAATCGACTTTTGCAATAAGTTTAAAAACGCATTTTGCTTGATCACTTGATCACTTGAGGGTCTATCCCATAGCTGAAAAGCGTTTCACAAGTGATCAAGCAAGTGATCAAACATTTGTACTGCTTGATCACTTGATCACTTCAGATCACCTCCATCTGCTCAACTGTCACAGCCTCAGAATCTACGAAATTTCGTAGCTCGCCAGTGTAGTAGGCATAGGATCTGACCTGCTTCGATCGGTGCCGGTTGACTAGCCCTTTCGCCCACAGCTCATAGAGGCAACGGCGAGCAGAGTTTTTGCTGACGCCCATAAACTCTGCTATCTCGGTTGGCGTCCAGGGAATGCCGGCCCGATCGTCGCTGGCTAGCCACAGCCTGATCCGTTCTTCTTGAGTCGATGTGTCTTCAGCGTCTTCACCGTCTGAGGTTTCCTCACCTAGATAGCGATAGCTGAAATCTTCAGACTCGAATAGGAAGCGGTAGCGACCTGGCGGGCGGCCCATGCGCGTCTTTTCGACCGCTAGAACCCGCTCATCGAGGCCTTGACCATTCCGCATAGCCCATACCTCACTGACTGAGTTTTTGATAGCCGTTGAGCCTCTCACCCTGCCCATAGCTGACGAATGGTGAATGACTACAATTGCACACTCATACTCATCGGCTAGATCACGGAGATGCAGCAGGGGGCGAGCATACTCTGCGTCGTTTTCGCTGAAGATGCAGTTTTTGTTGATAGTTGAGAGGGAGTCAATAACGATCAGCTTTGGGCGGTGCTTTTCGATGTAGCTAGCCAGGCGCGGAAGGGCTTCCGCTTGCCAGTCACTAAGAATGGTCAGTGGAGAGTCATCAGGGATGTTCCGCATGTCCATCCGGTCGTTCGTAACCAACTCTGGTTCGTCTGTCTGCACTAGCAGCACTGGTCCTTTGGCGGTCTGGTAACCGTTCCAATTGCCGGTTGACACTACGGCTTCTATCAGCTGATAGACAAACAGGGTCTTACCGGCTCCGCCGTCGCCATGAATAAGCAGCGTAGTGGCGGCCGGTATCCAGCCCGGTACTAACCACTGAACGCGGCCGCGATTCTTTACCCTAAATTCAGCGATTGACATGGGCTCAATCGGCGCTTGATTGACCAGCGCTTTGCTGTAGGCTTCCTGAAGCTGGTGGACGGTGCGTTTAAACTTGCGGGCTAGACATTGCATCTTCCAGGCGCGCAGGCCCGCGTCGTCAACGTGCTCCTCAAGCCATTTGACTTGACGGATAGCAGTGGTAAATTCCTCTTCCTCAAGGTCATAGCCTACGCGCTGCTGTACCAGCTGCTTAGCGATATCTTCAACTAGGTCGAGTGATAGACCGTGATATTTAGCGACCTGTGCGATCGCAGCTTTAGGAAATCGAGCGCCGACGGCAGCGCTGTAGATGTCTTTGGCTAGTTCGGTTTCTCGGTCATCCCTTAGCGGGTCGCTAGTGGGATAGGGGTCGGTGTCTGGGGTCAGATAGCGCGCTTCAAATTCTTCGCATTCCTTCAAAAATTGGTCTCGATCTGTATACATTTCCTACTTCCATGTGACGACATGAGAAAGGCTGGCAGCGCGCGCTACCAGCCTTTTGCGTAGGGGGCTGTTGGGGGGCAAAGCTTGAATATGGTCCAGCAGGATTAGATACCGCGCTGTCGCTGCTGGTGTGCCAGAATGAAATCATTGAACATTGTTTATATTTTTGGTTGCCCCTCCACAGCCGCCCTGTGGGGGGCTTTTTATGCTGCGGTAGGCCGCAACTTTAGCGGATCAGTTGTCGGAAGCTTGTAGTTTGAGCTAGCTGGCTGATTTTCCATCTGTGTCTAAACATCCTGTCTAATCACTGCGATGATGAATGCGGGCAGATATCCGGGCGGGATGTCTGCCCGTCGTTGTTTATCGGGATCTAGGCAGCGCTGTCTAGTCAGCGTTGATTCAACAGTGCTGTCTAGTCATAGTGTATGATAAGGCAGAATGACGATGGGTTTCAAAAAGGAGTTTCCCCCTTGAAAATATTGCGTAAAAAGCTAGGGGGTATTTCTCAGGAAGAGTTGGCTAGGCGTATTGGGGTGTCTTCAAACACTGTTAGCCGCTGGGAGCGTGGGCTGTGGAATCCTACTCTGACTATTCCTCAGATCAAGGCTTTAGAGGTTCAGCTGCACAGCGTTAATTTAACGTTTCAGGACTTACCCGATTCACTAGGCCCAACACCTGAAACCTGATCAGTTTCTATTGTGCTGAGGCAGTGCCCGTATATCACCCCGCGCGCTGCCTCAGCTGCCCTCACATTGGCGATCGCCAAAGGAGATACACCCATTATGGATAGATTTCGTCACGAGTTTAAAAAAGCTAAGCCTGAAGAACAGGGAAGCTTCTGCAACGAAGCTGGTGAACATGTCAATAATCTGAGTGATTTTAGTGCTGAGCAGGCTTACCGAACAGCTATAGATAGCGGTGCTGAGGTTGTTGAATGGGAGGGTTCAGACAGTCCAGATACTCGGCACAATCATCAAATCTTAGATGCTGATGAATATTTTGAACCTGCAAAGTATCGTCCCGGCAAATAGAGTTAATCTAGTACACAAATACCAAGAGGCCCCAATCATGCCAACTACGCTTTATCGAATCAGCAATGAGCCCACGGCTGAGCTAACTCCAGATGAACAGCGGTTTTTAGTCCCTATCACAGTTGAAGGAATCACCTTACCTGATTGGGCTAGTGCTCTACAGTTGCCTTCCGAAACCGCGAGTCAAAGAGCTGTTTTCTATCGGGCTATGGACGCTCTCCGCGACAAAGGCTTGATCAAGTTTGAGACAGTCTGGGGGCGTTCCACATCAACGGCCGCGTAGACCCCGCCCAATTTTAGGAAAAGCCCCCCCGGGAATACTAGGGGGGCTTTCTATTGAAAACTCATCAGCATGAACGCTCAGACAGAAGAAACCATTATTACCCTGATTCAAGGTGTTGGCGCAATAATCAACTTGTGGCTATATGTGTGGGTCTATCAAGGGATACGCCGATCAAAACGCAACGAATTAGAGATTGAATCACTGAAGAGACAGAATCAACTACTGAAAACATCTGTTGATGAAGCGCTGAAAATATCACGGCAAGCCCACAGAAACCGCCTATAGAAAAGCCCCTGCCGTTTGTGCAAAACAGGGGCAAACTCATCAGCATTAACGGCGGCCCGGCCGCCGCTCTTTAGCCTGCCCTAAGTGAGCAGATAAAATCGCCTTGATTTCAACCAGCTCCAGATCAATGTGATCAAATCGCCCATCACTATCCTTAACTAGCGCCGCGATATTCGCAGACATCTGCTCATAGTTGCGTTTCAGGTGATTGAAATCTCTCTCTGCTGCGTACTGTTTGCGCACAGCCGCACGCCACCAAGTGATCGCGCCCCCGAAAGAGGCTACTAACCCGAACAGCAAACTGATTAAAGTAATTTGATCAAGCATTAGAAAAGCATCGAGTTATTGGAAGAACTCTCTGATTGTTCCTCTGGCTCTCTAGCCCATAACTTCAGCTGATAATCAACAATCCAGTAGTAGGGGCGGAAGGCCAGCTTAAAAGGCTCAGAGGAAGGAAAGTAAATCACTTTAGTTCTCTCTAGATAAAGCCTGGTAATCTCCCCTTCCGATAATCCTATACCAGGAATATCAAACATCCGGGCAAGGAAGCCCGCCCGCTGCCAGCCGCGCCGCTCACCGGTGGGACTGAAAATCTCAATAACAAACTCAGTCTCATGGTGGAACTCTCCACCAAGAATGATTTCACCCTGATCTGGTGGTGTATTGATGCTGGTGATCAGCTGATACATACAGAGCAGGGTAGGTAAAGCACATCGCTAGTTATTCCCTCAATAAGAATCTCTTCCGAGGGGTTCTCTTCCTCAATCTGGCTGAGCCGTTCGTCATACTCGCCGCTAGAAAAGTATTCCGCCAGACCACCATCATCAACCGCTTCCATCAGCCCCCCGCCGCTGCGAACCACATAGTTCACTTTCTGGCGGGGGTCGGGGGGCGGCAGATTGAGGTAATAGCTGAAGCCCGGATCGCCGGGCAATAACAGCTTACTCATTAGCTTGCCATTGAGACCTGACGAATATCATATTCGCGGCTGTTGATTTTGATTTTCTGATTGTTCAGAGAACCATTCAGCACGCGGCCCACCTTATCCGGGTCACAGTAGCGCTTAGCGCTGCGAACTGTGCCATTAGATAGCTTCTTAGTCGAGATGCGAACAACAGGGGGCTTAGGATAGTTGCCGCCGAATAAGATGCCCCTGGCTGAACTATCGTCATCAATGCTGATAACGCCTAGCTCATCTGCAATATTTTCATAGGCAACTTTAGGCGCAACAAACCCAAACTTGATTTCGCCAATGTCACCGACTGCGCCGCCCAGCTTGACATAAAAACGTCCTGATTCTGCCATGATAAATTCCTATCTTTTCTAGATTGAACTGTTAGTAACTGAAGAGAAAATAAAACGGTCTATGCAACTCGAACCTCAAAGGTTTGATTTGCTTGATTTAGCTCCACTTGCACAGAGAAAGCGAAGCTACGCGCGACAATACCCCGCTGCTGCAGATCGGCTGATTGAATATCAGTCAGCGGATCGGATTCTGCATAGTAGCTAGGAGGAATTGCTAACGCGCCCATCCCGCCAGATGCAGCCGTAATTACTGCAGACTCAACCCCGTTATCTGGATCACGCAAGGTTGCATTCGTCATCATCTCCAGCAGCGCGCTAAACCATGCCCGATTGTCAGCGCCGGCCGTCACTGAAGGCGGTGCTGATAGCCCATAGGCCACCATTGCCGCGTGCTCAATCACAATCCCTTCAGTGGTGGAAGTGTCACCGCCATTGACATAGACAGCTGAAGGAAAGACCGCTTTGATTGCTAGCTCTGCGGCCCCTGCATTAGCGCCTGTCGTAGCAGCAGGGATAACGGTAATTGAGTTAGCAGAGAGATTAGCTAGCTTCTGCCATTCGGCCGTAAAATTCAGCGTCAGAATATCAGCGCCGTTGCTCGAAGGGCTGTTTTTTGATTCGGATATACCAATCACATTAGGCGTAATTGATAAGTACAGCTGCATAGCATTCAGCAAGGCTAGCAAAGACTTTGCTTCCTTCTCAGCCGTGGTTGCTTCAATGTCAAACTCACCAGCGCTCACGCCTGGTAGATCTGAGATGGGAATGAACACGCCGGAAGTCGCGAACTCTGACCCAGCGCCGGAAACATATTCAAAACTTAGAGCCATAGAAAATATATCCACGTTGACCTAAGCTAAGTTGTCCCAAACGCCTGCCCTGACTAACGTTCGGGCGCTGAAGTTCCCGCTTCAGACTATATCCCAAAGCGTTCACTGCACAAGTTTAGGTGACCAGTAAAGCGGCTCACGAAAGCGGCTATCTGGGTCAATCCACCAGCGGCCCCGAATTTTGTAAGCTACTAGCTGCCTAGTAGCAATCCAGTGCCTCACGGTCGATTCATCAACGGTCTGTTGCTGGCAGTAGACCGGCAGTGACACGAGCTTGCTAATATCCGCTGGTAGCCGCCGCTGCTTCAGTCGCCGGTGCATTCGCTTCTTACCAGGCATCAAATCACCTCGATATCAGTTACCCAGTCCGGTCA
>JAAHIA010000174.1 GCA_010671975.1 Leptolyngbya sp. SIO4C1
TATGAAAGTTCTTGAACCCGGAGGAACCTATACCTTTAGCAAAATCTTTGAGCTCAAAATTCCTGCCGATGAGCTAGCAGAGGAGTTTGGCTATACCCTCAGTAAAACGAAGCTAAACTTGCCTCAGTATTCTGAGGAACTGGATCGTTTGGAAGAACTGCGATCGCGCATTGAAGAAGTCTTACCATACGTAGATCTGTCGAACGAAACCTCCCGTCGCGAGGTGCTAATTTCTAGGGTAGTAACCGAGCTGGTGCATTACACCAAGGCTCAGCTACGTATTGAATACCCCATTAGCATCAGCTCCAAACTACAGGGATATCTGGACTATCTACTCATAGGTCGGGCAGACCTGCTAGTGATTGAAGCGAAGCGTCAGGATCTTGACTATGGAATGACGCAGCTAGTGGCTGAAATGATCGCCCTCGATCAGTGGGAGCGAATACCTCAGCAGCCGGTCTTAATTGGCGCAGTCACTACCGGAAAACTTTGGGAGTTTGCTCTACTAGATCGAACTCACAAGCAGCTCTCACAGGGGCTAGAAAGCTATCGTGTACCCGAAGATTTAGAGCCGCTAATGCGCATTCTCGTTCAGGCCCTGATGGCCTAGGTTCATTCAGTCTTTGTCCTTTACCTAAATATTTGTTATGTCACTGCTCAAAACCCTTGAGAATAAATTCTTTCATGCCGAAATCCCCTACAAACCGATGGGAAAATACGCTCATTTTCTAACCGTCCGCATTACCGAGTCTTACCCACTCTTTCAAACCGATGGTGAGCTAAACAAAGCTCGGGTGCGTGCCGGCATAGAAGACAAGAGCACCATCAGCCGCCTATCTATGTTCAAGCGCAAACAGTCTACCCCAGAGCGCTTAGTCGGGCGGGAGCTGCTTCGCACCTATGGATTTGTCAAACCAGAAGAGTGCGAATACAACGTTGAATTTGGGATGAACAATCCTGACTGTATTATCTACGGATTTGCAATTGGAGATTCTGGATCTGAAAAATCTAAAGTTGTGGTCGATACGGCTTTCTCAATCACTGCCTTCGATGACTCTCATGAAACCTTTACCTTGAATGCGCCGTTTGAAAATGGCACTATGGCCTCTAAAGGCGAGAAAGGATCTAAGCCTGGAGAAGTCACTAGCCGCATCAATCAGCAAGACCACATTCGGCCACAGGTCTTCTTTCCTAGTATTGTGACTCTCAAAGACCCCACCGAGGCCAGCTTTCTCTATGTGTTTAATAACATTCTCAGAACTCGTCACTATGGAGCCCAGACGACGCGGACAGGTCGCGTTCGTAACGAGCTCATAGGTGTAGTGTTTGCCGACGGTGAGATTGTGAGCAACCTACGCTGGACGCAGGCCATATACGACCAGATGAAAGCAGCGGGCACGCTGAAGACGCCCGATCCGCTAGATGAAGATGATGTCGCCCAGGCGGCGAAGACGGCTATCCAATCGCTGATGAACGAAGAATTTATTGTGCATACCGACCTCCTTGATCAAGACTTTGACTCGCTGCTGAGAGAAGTTAAATCTTTGACAGCCAGCGAAGACGGCATCCGGGCCCTGCTTGCCCAAGCGGATAAAGAAGCCAAAGCCTACGCTGAGAAGCACATTGGTAAAAAGGCAAAAGCAGGAGCAAAATGATGCCCCAGATTTATCGCTGTACGTTAGAGCTACACGATAGCCTTTACTATGCGACGCGAGAAATTGGACGGCTGTATGAGACTGAGCCAGTCCTGCACAACTATGCGCTTTGCTATGCTTTAGGGCTGGTAGACAGTGAGCAGTATGCGACGACGGTGCCAGCAGAAAGCAGCTATCGCTATTTCTGTTCAGAACAGGTACCTATGTATGAAGCTCATTTGACGCCTCTGAATCAGCAGGGCATCTACGTAACGCCTGCCAAGGCTATCCGCTATTCGACCGTACTTCACACCTGGAAATACGCAGACAATCGCTATCACGTTGAGATGCAAAAGACGAAAAAAAATATTCCTAGCTTTGGTCGCGCTAAAGAAATTGCGCCAGAAAGCCAATTTGAATGCTTTGTTATCTCTACCAAACCGCTCACCTTTCCCCGCTGGATTCGGCTAGGTAAATGGATGAGTAAAGCCAAAATTGAGATTGATGATCTCGGGCAGCTAGCGCCAAAAACCGGTGAAATACTCTGCGCTCATCCGCTAAATCCACTCGATGTGATGTTTACGCATCGCGTAATCAGCTACGACGTGATTAACATGCCGCCGGTTAGCCTAATTCGCAACGTCAAGCTCGAGGGAGCTTATTTTCAGACGGGCGAGGTTAAGCTGCCTGCCTGCATGAGCTACCGCTTTAGTGATTGATGCCTATGTACCGTTTATACCCATGCCGCACAGTTTAGTCCTCAATCTGCTACCGCAGTCGTCTATCCCGCCGGGTTTTCTGACCGGGCGACATCTGCACTCTCTGTTTCTGAATTTGGTTAGCTCTGTCAATCAGAGCTTGGGAGATGAGCTGCATAAAAATCAGGCGAATAAAGCCTTTGCACTGAGTCCCTTACAGGTATCGGGCAGGCAGCCCGCCGGCAATAGAAAAGCGCCGGCCCAGGCTTCGATCAGATACCAATATCATCGAGCAATTCCGCCCGAGACGCCCTGCTGGTGGCGCATTGCCTTGCTAGATGACGCCCTTTTTAGCCAGCTTCAACAGCTATGGCTTGACCTAAATCCCCATAAAGCCTGGCATTTAGGGCCGGCAGACTTACAAATTACCAGCATCTTAGGCACTGCCCAAAGTACGCAGCCCTGGGCAAACTTTTGCAACTACGCTCAGCTCTATGAGCAAGCATCCGCAACAGACCGCAAGCTGACGCTGCAATTTTGTACGCCCACTGCCTTTCGTCAGCGCCAGTATGACACGACCTTCCCAACCGGTGAGCTCGTTTTTGGTAGCTTACTGCGCCGCTGGAATCAGCACAGCAGCATCGAACTTTCAAAAGACATCTTAGATGCGATTTTTCCAGGTGCGTACGAGCTTAAGACCGAGCTGATTCGCGATCCGCGCAGTCAGTTTGAGCGCACCGGGGCCAAGGTCGATCCGCGCAGTCAGTTTGTGGGCTGTGTCGGTCAAGTCACCTTTCAGATACTCGGCAAAGTAGCGCCTCAGACCGTTAAGCAGATCAATGCTCTGGCCGACTATGCGCTCTATGCCGGAGTGGGACGTAAAACGACGATGGGCATGGGTATGGTGCGGAGGCTGTCATGCAAAACCTGATTCCGATTGCCGCGCTCAATCAGTACGCCTATTGTCCCCACCGCTGCTGGCGGATGTTTTGCGCGGGCGATTTTGTTGACAACCAATACACCCTAGAAGGGACGGGACTGCACGATCGGGTGCACACCTTGAGCAGCGGCCACCGAGAAGAGACCTGGCAGGTGCGAGCGATTTGGCTGAAGTCTGAGACGTATGGCCTGGTGGGTAAAGCCGATTTGATCGAAGCGCAAAACGGTCAGCTCTATCCGGTGGAGTATAAACGCGGCCACACGGGCGATTTTGATAACGATGCCCTGCAGGTCTGTGCTCAGGCACTGTGCCTAGAGGAGATGACCGGGCAGCCAGTTACTCAAGGCTATGTCTACTATGCTCAGACCCATCAGCGCCAGCCGGTTGCGATCGCACAAGATCTCAGACAGCGCGCGATCGCAGCCATTCAAGCGATTCAAACCCTCTTTCGCACGGGTCAAATGCCACCAGCCGTATACACTCCACGCTGCCGAGGCTGTAGCCTCTACGACCGCTGCCTGCCTCAGGCCGCCAAAAAAGTTAACCGATATCGAGAGTCATAATCTTCATATGGGCACGGTTTATATTTCCACAAACGATGCCTTCATTGGCAAGACAGACGAACGCCTGCGGGTCAGGGCTCAAAAAGAGACGCTCTTAGATGTGCCCATGATTAAGGTCGATGGCGTTGTGGTATTAGGGCGAGCGACCGTTTCGCCTGCCGTAATTATGGAACTTTTAGAGCGCAAAATTCCGCTCAGCTTTTTAACCATGACGGGGCGATACTTGGGTAGGCTAGAGCCAGAGCTCACCAAAAATATCTTTGTGCGGCAGGCTCAGTGGCAGGCTGCTGGAGCAACGCCCCAGGCAATCCATGTGGTGCAGGCGATTGTTCGTGGCAAGTTAAAAAACTATCGGTATAGGCTGTTGCGATCGCAGCGGCGAAATGAGACAGAGCTGGCCGCTGGTATTCAACAAATAGAGCAGGCAATTGCCCCTATCGACCAAACTCAGCAGATTGACAGCCTGCGCGGCTTAGAAGGCAGCGGCAGCGCCGCTTATTTTCAGCAGTTCAAACAGCTGCTCCGCAACGATCGGTTTACCTTTACCAAGCGAGTGCGGCGACCCCCAACCGATCCGGTCAATTCGCTCCTGAGTCTAGGCTATGCGCTGCTGCAGCACGATATCCAAAGCGCGCTCAATATTGTCGGGTTTGACCCCTATCTGGGCTACCTGCACACGCAGCGCTATGGTCGGCCCTCACTGGCCCTCGATTTGATGGAAGAATTTCGACCCATCGTTGTCGATGCGGTGGCACTCACGGCTATCAATCGTCCGGAGCTAACGCCGGATGACTTTGTTCATGAGCCAGTCAGTCAGGCCGTTGCGCTGTCAGATGAGGGACGAAAAAAGTTTTTGCGTCTCTATGAGCAAAAAAAACAAACCAAGTTCAAGCATCCTGTCATGCAGCGACAGTGTACCTACCAAGAGGCATTTGAAATACAGGCTCGACTGCTCGCAAAATACCTCATGGCTGAAACCGAGAAGTATCCTCCGCTGGTATTGAAGTAGTATGTACCTGGTCATTTCCTACGACATTTCTGACGATAAGCGCCGCACTAAAATTCATAAAATACTGACCTCCTACGGACAATGGATGCAGTACAGCGTGTTTGAATGCGATCTGACAGCAGCGGAGTATGTCAAACTGCGGAATCGTCTTAATAAGCTGATTAAGCCTGAAGCGGATAGCATTCGCTTTTACTCGCTGTGCGAATGCTGTCAGAAGAAGGTAGAACGAATAGGTGGCGAAGCGCTGAGAGACGATACGGTCTTTTTCGCTTAGCTGCGCCAGTAGGTGGGTGTAGGGATAGGGATCTCGGGTTAAGGGCTTGAAAGTACTGCAGATTATGGGTTTGAGCGTTGGCAGATGCTTGGGGGGTGGCGCAGTAGCTGAATGCTTTGCTACGTAAGGGTTTAGGTAATTTGGAAATGATTAAGATTGATTCTAAGGCAGGGTTTCAATGCTACGATTTTAGACACTGGCACAAATGCACCTTGAAAACTAAATACTGTAAGGCACACAGGCTTCCGCAGCCGCAAAACCCCCAAAACCCTCTCAGGGATTGAAACGGGGAGAGACCTGCTGTCGTGCTTCCGAATGCACGCCGCAAAACCCCCAAAACCCTCTCAGGGATTGAAACCTTTTAAAGGAATCGCCTGTCAGTCCTGGCAATACCAGCCGCAAAACCCCCAAAACCCTCTCAGGGATTGAAACCTTCGACGGGCGTGCGCTGGCTGCCGCCACCCTTGCCGCAAAACCCCCAAAACCCTCTCAGGGATTGAAACAAGCTGCCTTGCAACACAGCTTCTAGTGCACCGCGATCGCGCCGCAAAACCCCCAAAACCCTCTCAGGGATTGAAACTGGGTCTGCAATAGAGATCCTTTCATTTCTGTAGCGCCGCAAAACCCCCAAAACCCTCTCAGGGATTGAAACATGCAGTAGCGCCCTCTCTATCTCTAGCTGAGACGCCGCAAAACCCCCAAAACCCTCTCAGGGATTGAAACATCTTACTTGCTCCTTAAAAAGTTCACGAGGTAGTGCCGCAAAACCCCCAAAACCCTCTCAGGGATTGAAACCCGACTATGACCCTGATTACGACCCTAGCACGGAGCCGCAAAACCCCCAAAACCCTCTCAGGGATTGAAACGGTTACGCCTCCCTTTCTTTTATGAAGAATATTAGATTGCCGCAAAACCCCCAAAACCCTCTCAGGGATTGAAACCAGGGCCAGCGCTTTGGATGGCATCGAGGCTAGTGTGCCGCAAAACCCCCAAAACCCTCTCAGGGATTGAAACTTCTTATTCTTCAGCCCCGAACTTTACCCAGTCAGGCCGCAAAACCCCCAAAACCCTCTCAGGGATTGAAACACGCGCTGCTGAACGAGACGCGGTGAGCATCGACGCCGCAAAACCCCCAAAACCCTCTCAGGGATTGAAACGCCTCGAAGGACTAGCAGAGTCCCGATTGGGTCACGCCGCAAAACCCCCAAAACCCTCTCAGGGATTGAAACACTCACTTGCCCCTGGTTGAGAATCACCTCAGAGGGCCGCAAAACCCCCAAAACCCTCTCAGGGATTGAAACCTCTACTTGGCCCACGATGGTACTAGCAGCTGTAGGCCGCAAAACCCCCAAAACCCTCTCAGGGATTGAAACGTGATAGAGTCTCACCCTAGAATCCAGCTCAGACGGCCGCAAAACCCCCAAAACCCTCTCAGGGATTGAAACATTAACATGTACGTGCTCAAAGATTTTGCAGATGGCCGCAAAACCCCCAAAACCCTCTCAGGGATTGAAACCTCGAAGAAACGCAGCGCACGTTGGAACTCTTCGGGCCGCAAAACCCCCAAAACCCTCTCAGGGATTGAAACTAATCAGGTACCACTAGCTCATATTGCCCGTAGCGCCGCAAAACCCCCAAAACCCTCTCAGGGATTGAAACAGCGCCGGCAGATCCTCCCGTCCTAGCGAACACGCCGCAAAACCCCCAAAACCCTCTCAGGGATTGAAACCGGCATAGGGCAGTCTCCTCGCGGTGTTTGATGCCGCCGCAAAACCCCCAAAACCCTCTCAGGGATTGAAACTTTGGCCGAGCGCTAGAAATAGCTACGGCAGCGCGCCGCAAAACCCCCAAAACCCTCTCAGGGATTGAAACAAAGGCGCTTGCGGCTGTACTTGTCATTGCCCGATTTGCCGCAAAACCCCCAAAACCCTCTCAGGGATTGAAACAAAGGCTGAGTCTATGCGGGGGTGCATCCAGCGAGCCGCAAAACCCCCAAAACCCTCTCAGGGATTGAAACATTCAGCAGCCACAGTGGGCTTATCTGGCCCCATTGCCGCAAAACCCCCAAAACCCTCTCAGGGATTGAAACGTGTCAGCGGTCTCAGTGAACCCCGCCGATAGCACGCCGCAAAACCCCCAAAACCCTCTCAGGGATTGAAACAGCAGCGGCACGCTTTTCGCAGAAGCCGTTCGATGCCGCAAAACCCCCAAAACCCTCTCAGGGATTGAAACGCTGCAGGCTAAGCTGCCCCAGATCCTGAATTAAGCCGCAAAACCCCCAAAACCCTCTCAGGGATTGAAACGGCGAAGCGTGGTTTTGACAATTCCACGTTGAAGGCCGCAAAACCCCCAAAACCCTCTCAGGGATTGAAACCAAATCGCTAACTGCCGCTTCATGCCGCTACTACGCCGCAAAACCCCCAAAACCCTCTCAGGGATTGAAACAGGAGCGCTGGGGTTTTTCCCGGCAGCGCGCACAGCCGCAAAACCCCCAAAACCCTCTCAGGGATTGAAACGGAATGGTTGCAGCGCCCGAACCCGACAACGGTACCGCCGCAAAACCCCCAAAACCCTCTCAGGGATTGAAACTTGTCGTAAAACGCTTTGTAAGTATTGGGTTTTAGAGGCCGCAAAACCCCCAAAACCCTCTCAGGGATTGAAACGGTCGAGTGATTCTGGCTGATGCTGATTTGACTGATTGCCGCAAAACCCCCAAAACCCTCTCAGGGATTGAAACGCTAGCGGCCTGCTCAATCGCAGTAGCAGCTGATGGCCGCAAAACCCCCAAAACCCTCTCAGGGATTGAAACCAACGGCTCTAGATGCTTGCCCTTTTGCTTTCCGGAGCCGCAAAACCCCCAAAACCCTCTCAGGGATTGAAACTCCTGGCGTGTGAAGTCTCGGGTCAGACGCACAACGCCGCAAAACCCCCAAAACCCTCTCAGGGATTGAAACACTTTGCTCGTCCCCTTAATCTCAAACCCCCACTGTTGCCGCAAAACCCCCAAAACCCTCTCAGGGATTGAAACAACATGGCAAACGAGGACCAACGCACTATGCAGCGGATTAAGAGCCGCAAAACCCCCAAAACCCTCTCAGGGATTGAAACCACTTTTTTGTAGTGCCCGCGAACTGGGTATGGGGCCGCAAAACCCCCAAAACCCTCTCAGGGATTGAAACAAAAACTTTTACTGTTGCTCCCTTGATCTGAGCTTCGCCGCAAAACCCCCAAAACCCTCTCAGGGATTGAAACTGATCTCACCTAAGATCAATCGTTACGAGAGCTGCGCCGCAAAACCCCCAAAACCCTCTCAGGGATTGAAACAGGGCAGGCAGCTGACAATCGGTGGAGCGCCCTGGGCCGCAAAACCCCCAAAACCCTCTCAGGGATTGAAACGTACACCGCCTGTAGCTGCAGCAGGCGCGGAGCCGGCCGCTGGCCGCAAAACCCCCAAAACCCTCTCAGGGATTGAAACAACTCGCCCTATCTCCTGGGCGATCGCGCTCAGTCGCCGCAAAACCCCCAAAACCCTCTCAGGGATTGAAACAGCCACCAATGGGAGTTTAGGCGCAACGCCATCCGCCGCAAAACCCCCAAAACCCTCTCAGGGATTGAAACCGAGTGGCAGTTTGCCCAGGACTACGCACTGACCAGCCGCAAAACCCCCAAAACCCTCTCAGGGATTGAAACCTGGCCATATATTCTTGGCCGAGGTGTGCCTTCCCGTCACAAAACCCCCAAAACCCTCTCAGGGATTGAAACGCAAATTATGGATCTCTACATATTCCTTCGAGTCGTCACAAAACCCCCAAAACCCTCTCAGGGATTGAAACTTTGGCGAAGCTCATCAAGCAAACACCTGAATACGCAGCCGTCACAAAACCCCCAAAACCCTCTCAGGGATTGAAACAAATCCTTGATGATGGGCTCCCCATCGAAATCGTGTCACAAAACCCCCAAAACCCTCTCAGGGATTGAAACACATGTATTTGAAAATAGAGACATCGACGTCTCGAAGGTCACAAAACCCCCAAAACCCTCTCAGGGATTGAAACGTACCAAACTTTATCTTTGTAATCACTTGGCTCAAGTCACAAAACCCCCAAAACCCTCTCAGGGATAACATATATTACTGGTCTGCCAAAAATGCGCGGTCGGATTAAACTTTCTCTAGCAGGGGAATTTCTAGGAAGAGTAAATAGCGATGCGCAGCAGTAGTGAACCCGTGTTTGATCTCAAGATTGAGAATGCAACTCTAGCCGATTGCCCAGAGCGCTGTGCGATCGCAATCCAGTCCGGCCACATCACCGACATCGCGCCTCAGATTAAAGCTACCGCTCGCCAGACGATTGACGCTGAAGGCAAGCTGGTCATTCCAGGGCTTTATCTAAATGCAGATGAGCATCGACTAGCCCTGGAATGACCAGCA
>JAAHIA010000175.1 GCA_010671975.1 Leptolyngbya sp. SIO4C1
CCGCCGCCGGTCCGGTCAGCAGGTGTCCGGCCAGCTTCGGCCAGTTCGGCGGCCAGACGTACAGCGTGCGCTCCGCCTCTTCGTTGAGCGCCGCGTGGCAGCGCAGCCCGTCGTCGGACCGGCGCGTACCGTCAGCGTCTCTTTTTGCAGCGGCTCACGAGCGGTCACGGTTTCGTGCTCAGCCTCTTTGCGAATGCTGACAGCTTCGCGCGGAACCGCCTGCTTGTGCACCACGGCCTGCTCTGCGTGCAGCTCAAGCTGGGCTGCTTTGCCGAGTGCCAGTGATTCATCGGCTAAATTGACCTGGGTCGTACCGGGCGGTGATTCGATTTCGATGATAATTTTCTCCGTCTCACCCGAATCTGTAGCCCCGGTCTGCGTTGTTTCAACCCGCTGTGTGATTTTGATTTCCCCTGTTTTCTCGCGCCGTTTGTCAACGACTAAGCGTTCTTCATAGAGCGCTAGGGGTTGTTCGTCAGCAGCCTCAGCGGCTTCTGCTGGTGGGGCTGGCGGGGCGGCTGAGGCGGCTGCACCCGGCTCAATCACAACGTCTTTAACTGTGGCCGCTTCTACCGCCGTAGACAGCTCTACCGGAGCAGCGCCATCCACAGCCCGTGGAGCGTCTACTGCGCTCAGCTGAGCGTAGCGAGGTAGCTGCTCAAGCTGTTCAGACGTGAGACCGGTAACATAGACTTGTCGCTGCGCTAGATCGCTGCTACAGCAGTCAATGGGCAGCATTACCTGCTTCCCAAAGCGCCAAAATCCCGTCTTGACCACCAGACAGCGAACCTGACCGGCTTCGTCAACCAAAATGTCTTGCACCGTGCCGAACCGTTCACCCAGTCGATCGGCCGTACGGCTGACATAAACCTTTGCGCCCTTGAGTTCGCTGCCCTCAAAAAAGCGCTGCTGATAGTCAGGATAGCGATCTGCAATGCTGTAGAGTGCCATGAGTGGCCTACCTCGTAGGTGCTAATGAGCTTAGATAGAGAAACTGACCTCTTCTTAATCTTTATTAACCAACTTGTTGCTTTCATCAGTCTACAGAAAGAATTGGTATCTACGGTCAGATAGAACACTGCAGTGCAATCAGTGATAGATATCAGTGATAGATATCACAGTCTCTTTCCTGGGATAGGTTTCTTTTTATCAGCGTATTTATAAGTTGTGAGACAGTTAGCCGCAGTGCTTTGGACTGGGGGCCAAACTCTGCACATAGCGTCAATGTTGAGCGGATCGACGTTGAGTAGATGAATTGATATCGAGTCAATCAGTCTTAAACCAACACAACAGTTTTTAATTAGGGAGAAAGTAGATGGCATACGCAGAAAGGCCGGATTCGAGCTATCCCGGCAGTGTCCCAGGGGCACCTGCGATCGCGCCCGTAGTTGAGTATCACGATCGGGTGCGCTGGGGTCCTATTTTTGCTGGCATTGTGGTGTCTATCAGCGCTCAGCTAGTGCTGAGCGCGCTGGGTGCTGCGATTGGCTTCTCAGCTGGGGCAGCGGGCACCGGCGCGGGTGCAGTTGGCATTGGCGTTGGTATTTGGGCGATTATTAGCCTGCTCATTTCACTGTTTATCGGTGCCTGGGTGATGGCGAGCACCTGCGGTCCTATGAATAAGAGTACCGCAATGCTAAACGGCATTATTCTCTGGGCAACTACGCTAGCGGTAAGCGCTTGGCTGCTTGCTAGCGGCGTCTCAGGTACCTTTGGTATCGTGGCAGCCAATGCCGGCGAGGTCTTTAACCAGATTCAAGAACCGGGCGGTATCTCACTGCCTGATCCCAGCGAAGTGACGCCTAACGTCACCGCTCAAGAGGCGCAACAGTACGCTGCCAATGCTGCTAAGGCTGGCTGGTCATTCTTGCTAGGTTCACTTTTAGGCTTAGTTGCAGCTTTAATTGGTGCAACTGTCGGTGCTCGCAAGCCCCGTCGCACCTAGTTGTTGTAATGTTAAGATAGGCCATCGCTTAGCCATTGAGCAACAGACAAAAGCGCTGACCACAGCGCTTTTTTTGATCAATTGAGTCAGTTCAACCTAAGCGAGCTGCAGCTAAATGGTGTCCCCAATCAACCCGGTTTCGGCTTCGCTCAACCTGCTAGTTTTGAGAGTTGAGTGGAGTCGAAACTCGCTCTGCAGGTATTTCATTTTCAAACAAATCCTTAACCTATTGCGCTGTTCGCCCTATTGGAAGAGACCGTTTAAATCAAATCTCTCTCAATCGAATTAAGCCTAGAAAAGTGAGCTTATCTAAAATTAAGCTGAAAGTCTTCAATCGCAGAGGTAACTACATGAGTCTTGTAAAATTTAAGGACGCTTATCCCAACTATCGTGATACGTTTGGTGATAGCGAAGCTGTTCACTTTGATGAGTACAGCGTCTACACGGCGGGCGATGAGAAAGTCGGCTCTGTTAAGGACGCGCTTTTTGAAAGAGAGACCGGCGATATTCGCTATCTGATCGTGGATACGGGCTTTTGGATCTTCGGCAAGAATGTTTTGCTGCCGGTTGGCCTAGCGCATTTTGATTATGATCAGCGTCGCGTCTATGTCGATGGTCTCACTGAGGAACAAGTTGAGAATTTGCCCGAGTACCACGATGACATGACTGTTGACTATGAGTACGAAGAGCGGGTACGCGGCTCCTATCGGCCGATGGCTGAGACCCGGAACCGTCAGTTCATGGGTGATGACTATCAGGTCGATGCCTACCGCGCTTATCCGGGTAATGCCGCAGTCTCGGGTGCCACAGAAACCACTGGTGTGCCGGCCAACGACTATCGCTACGAGTCAGAGCCGGGCCTCTACCAGATGGACGAGGCTTCGCATCAGCCGATTCGTCTGTATCAGGAGCGCCTAATTGCTGATAAAGATCGCTTTAAGATGGGTGAAGTGGCAATTGGCAAGCGCGTTGAGTCTGAGACCAAAGAGGTTTCTGTCCCGGTTGAGAAGGAGCGCGTTGTGATTGAGCGCAGCACGCCGACCAACCCGACGCCGGTAGCAGGCACCGCCCCCGACTTCAACAGCGGTGAAGTGGCTCGCATGGAAGTTCATGCTGAAGAAGCCAACATCCATAAGGAGGCATTTGTCCGCGAAGAGGTGAATGTCCGCAAGGAAGTCGATCGTAACGTGGTGAGCGAGAGTGAAACCGTTCGTCGCGAAGAGCTAGATGTCGATACGGCCGGCAACCCCAACGTGGTCGAGCGTTAAGCCTTAACAGCATCGCTTGAATTAAAAGGGGCCCTCGAATGAGGGCCTCTTTTTTGCTGAATAGGCAGTCAAACTTGAGCAGAATCGCCGCTGATGGCAAACTCTCTCTTTGGCTGCTCTTTTTTGCTGGTTTTTGGCCAAAATCGTTCTTGTTTTAGTTCAGGCGGATGCGCCGCAGCGGGCTGCCAAGTTTATTGAGGCAGTCGGTCGGCGCTGCCTGCCAGAGACGTCCGCAGCTGCCTGATCTGAGTCGCGCTGGGCTGCCAGTCAATCAGCCCGTCAGCCGCAAAGGCCGAGAGCCATTTTTCCATTGGCCACTGTCCCCAGCGCTGATAGTAGACTTCAGCGTTGCGCACAATGCTGTCAAGATGCTGGTAGGGCGGGGTTTGGCTGCGATGATACTGGTGGTAGGCCTTAGCGGTTGGCAGCCAGCGCAGCGGGATCTGGCGCTGCTCCATCAGTCGGGCAAAGTCGGTGTCTTCTGCGCCGTAGCCGCGATAGGCCGAGCAAAAGCCACCCAGGGCTTCAAAGCGCGATCGCGCCATCCCAAAAGACAGGGTCCAGAACAGGCTGTAGTTTGCTTCGGGCTGCAGCACCTGCTGATGGTCGGGGTCACGCGCCGGATGAGGAACTGCCTGCTGCCGCAGCTCATTCAAGCGCCAGTTAATCGACAGTATCTGCTGGAGGTAGTAAACCGCGCCCATCAGCACTGTCCCCGGCTGCTGCTGCTGCGCGCTAAGATATTCGCCAACGCAGTGACGATCGGGGACGCAGTCTACGTCTAGGAAAATGAGAAACTTGCTATTGGCGGCCTGAGCGGCGGCGTTGCGGGCGGCGGCTAGCGGCAGCGTTGCGGAGCTAGAGAGCACAATCTGACGCTGTGCAAAGGGCGTTTTGGGCAGCGTTTGCGCTGGTTCATTCATCCGCACGATGATCAGCTCATCGGGCAGGCAGGCAGACTGGCGCAGTCCTAAAATTAGATTGTATAGATGAATCTCGCGGTTTCTGACCAGCGTCAGTACCGCGCATCGAGTCGCGGACATGAAAATAGGTGTAGTTTGACAAGCGTTCTTTTGGTTATAGCGGCGGTTTGTTGCCAACACGTCCTTCTTGAGCTAGATTCGGCCAGCTTGGCAGTGCTGGCTTTAGCGATAGTTGCTCTCGCGATCGCGAATGCTGAGGTAGCGATCGCGCCGTATCTCTTCCATAATGGTCTGGATGCGCTGCGGCTCGGCCCTGAGCGTTTTGAGCAGATGCACGCCTAGCTCCAGCGCTGCTTCAAATTCTGGCTGCACCACTTCTTTGGCCCCTAGCTGCGTCAGGCTGTCTATTTCGCGAGTGGTGTGGGCGCGAGCGATCACTTCTAAGCTGGGCGAAATCTGCAGCGCTCGCTGGGTGAGCAGGCGGGTGCTGACCGGGTCGGGCAGCGCAATCGCCAGTGCCTTCGCGGCTTTGAGATACGCCTTTTCTAAGATTTGCTCCGAATCAGCATCGCCTAAAATGTAGGGAATCTGCAGACCCCGCAGCGGCTGTACGGCTGCTTCGCTATTCTCAATCACCAGTACCGGGTAGCCCTGCTGTCGCAGAATGCTCACGATCACTTTGCCAACTCGACCGTAGCCGGCCACCACAATGTGATCTTCGAGGCTGTTTTCAATCCAAACCCGCTGCGGCGACTCCCAGCGTTTGAGAATTTTTTTCAGCCGAGGAAACTGCAGCAGCCATTCGGCTAGCGGGTTAGCGCAGCGAAACAAAATGGGCGTAAAGGCCAGCGTGATGGCCGTGGTGCCCAGCAGCAGCAAATAGATCTTTTCGGAAATAAGATTGCTCTCTAGCCCCACCAGCGCCAGCACAAAAGAGAACTCACCAATCTGGTTGATGCCGAGGCTGCTGCGCAGCGATGTCTTAAACGAATAGCCAAAAGAGAGCACAATTGGCAGCACGATGATTGCCTTGCCCAGCATCACCAGCGTCACTAGCCCTAAAATGCTGCCAAAGTTTTGGATCAAAATCTGCGGGTCAATCAGCATGCCAATGGAGGCAAAAAACAGGCAGGCAAACGTATCGCGCAGCGGCAGCAGCCGCGACAGGGCGTGATCGGCATAGTCAATTTCGGCAATCATCAGCCCGGCGACAAAGGCGCCAATCTCAATTGAGAGCCCCAGCTGGGCCGTCACCAGCGCAATCCCAAGGCACAGCGAAATCAGCGTCAGCAAAAACAACTCGCTGCTCTCCGTGCGCGCGATCTCGCGAATCACGCGCGGCACCAGCCAGTAGCCCAGCGCGATCGCAAACCCCACAAAGACGGCGACTTTCAGCAGCGAGGCCCCTACGGCCATCAGCAGCGCCTCTGATTGGTTTAAGGCCGGCACCACTGCCAGCATGATGCCCAGCGCCAAATCCTGTGCAATCAAGATTGCTAGCATAATCTGACCGTGGCGCGTGTTGGTTTCACCGCGCTCAGTCAGCGTCTTTAGCACCACCGCCGTCGAAGACAGCGACAGCACCGCGCCTAAAAAGATGCCCTGTGTTGGCGTCTCGGCCCAGCCAAACAGGCTGGTAATCAGCGCCACGGTGCCGGTCGTGATGCCAATCTGCAGCAGGCTACCCTGCAGGGCGATGTTTCTGACTCGGTTGAGCTCGGCCAGCGAGAACTGTACGCCTAGGGCAAATAGCAAAAACGCCACGCCTAGCTCAGCCAGCGCTTTAATTTGCTCCGCATCGTCGATCAGCCGAAAGCCCAGCGGCCCAATTGCTAGCCCCACCAGCAGATAGCCCAGCAGGACCGGCTGCCGCAGCCGGTTCGCCAAATAGCCCCCGATCGCAGCAGCGCCGAGTACGATTGCCAAATCAAAGATGAAGTAATGCTCGTGGCTCATCCTAATCTCAAGGCAGGTCAACTCTTAGGATAGGCTTAAACTCAAAGAGATGTGGGTAAGGATGGCCCCTTTATGGCAATCAGCGCGGCTTCAGACTGAGCCACTTCGCTGTCGGCGCTGCCATCCGGCGTGATAGTCAGCGTATAGTGACCAAACTCATCGGGGTTGGCCGTATTCACCACCACCTTGTAAACGCCGACCGCAGTCAGCAGCGCTCGCAGGCGCGCCTGGGTGCCGCCGCCGCTGTTGTCGTCCTGACCCACGAGCGTGTTGTTAGGGCCAATCAGCAGCACGAAAGCGTCAAACTCATTGCTGAGCAGATTGATCAGCACCTGCTGTCCGGCCTGGCCTTCAAAAGTCTGGATCTGGGCATAGCTGCCGTCGGGCAGCCGCCGATCGCGGGCGGTTAGCTCACCGACGATGGTGACGGGCTCAAACGGGGTCGGCTGTGCCAAAGCTGGCAGAGGCGGAGCGACGGTCTCGGCCTCGGCAGCGAACCCTGGCTGTGGCCAGAGCGGTATGAGCAGCGGCGCGATCGCACAGACAGTGGGGCCAACTTTAAACAGGGATTTCTTAAACATGGGGGATTAGCGATTCTAGTAGATAGATGACGGAAGAATACCGGTAGACTCCTTAGCGTCGTAGGGAACAGCAAAACCGGCCCAGCAGCTAAGGAGCAGAGATAGTAACAGCTAGCATTCTTAGGCGACTTGAGGGACCGTCAGCCTATGCTGTCTAAGATAAACCGATGCCCTTAAGAAGTATTAAGCCATTTAGCGATTTGTGATAATCGCAGCGGGTCTTTTTATCATTTTGTGAATGAGAAAATAGGTCGATAGCTGTCAGGTTTCTTGGGTGGGAGGCCATTTCAGCGATGCGCAACGATTAAGTTAGATTGCGATTGCCTGAGTGCGACCCTAGCTGCTGAGCTTCTCCACTATTCTGAACAGTGGTAGATCCGTCTAAACACATTACCGCTACGGGAGATGACGCTATGAAACTGGCCTATTGGATGTACGCGGGTCCGGCTCATATTGGCACCCTTCGCATCGCCAGTTCCTTCAAAAATGTTCATGCGATTATGCACGCACCGCTGGGTGACGACTATTTTAATGTGATGCGCTCCATGCTGTCTCGCGAGCGCGACTTTACCCCGGTGACTGCCAGCGTCGTTGATCGCAACGTTCTAGCGCGGGGATCGCAAGAAAAAGTGGTGGACAACATCACGCGCAAAGACCGCGAGGAGCAGCCCGACCTAATTGTCCTCACCCCGACCTGCACGTCCAGTATTTTGCAAGAAGATCTGCAAAACTTTGTTGAGCGCGCCCAGCTCGATGCCGAAGGCGATGTCATGCTGGCCGATGTCAACCACTATCGCGTCAACGAGCTGCAGGCAGCCGATCGCACGCTGCAGCAGATTGTTGAATACTATCTAAAGAAAGCTGCCAAGAAAGGAGAGCTGCCAGAAGGCAAGACAGAAAAGCCGTCGGTCAACATCATCGGCATTACGACGCTCGGCTTCCACAACAACCACGATGCTACTGAGCTAAGGCGGCTGATGGGTATGCTGGGCATCGAAGTGAATGCGCTGATTCCAGAGGGGGCTTCGGTGCAGGCGCTCAAAAACCTGCCGCGCGCCTGGTTTAACCTAGTGCCCTATCGCGAAGTGGGACCAGCCACGGCTCGCTATCTAGAAGAAAACTTTGACATGCCCTCTGTCGATATCACCCCGATGGGCATTGTCGAAACCGCGCGCTGCATTCGCGCCATCCAGAAAATTTTGAACGCGCACGGCGTCGATGTCGACTACGAAAGCTTCATTGACGACCAGACCCGCTTTGCCTCGCAGGCAGCCTGGTTCTCTCGCTCGATTGACTGCCAAAACCTGACTGGTAAGCGCTGCGTGGTGTTTGGCGATAGCACCCACGCTGCTGCCATTACCAAAGTGCTGGCGCGCGAGATGGGCATTCGCGTGGTGATGGCCGGGTCTTACTGCAAGTACGACACCGACTGGTTTACCGAGCAGGTGCGCGACCACTGCGACGAGGTGTTTATTAGCGAAGACAACGGTGCGATCGCAGACAAAATTGCCCAGCTTGAGCCCGCTGCCATCTTCGGCACTCAGATGGAGCGCCACGTCGGCAAGCGGCTGAACATCCCCTGCGGCGTGATTGCGGCCCCCATCCACGTTCAGAACTTCCCGGTGGGCTATCGGCCTTTCCTGGGCTACGAAGGCGCTAACCAGCTAGTCGATCTGATCTACAACTCCTTCACCCTGGGCATGGAAGATCACCTGCTCGAAATCTTTGGCGGTCACGATACTAAAGAAGTGATCACCAAAACCATGTCCGCTGACTCCGACCTCAGCTGGAGCAAGGACGGTCTCACCGAACTCAACCGCATTCCCGGCTTTGTGCGCGGTAAGGTAAAGCGCAACACTGAGAAATTTGCCCGCGAGCGGGGCGTTTCGGAGATTACGGCGGAAGTGCTGTACGCAGCGAAGGAGGCGGTTGGCGCTTAGGGAAGATAGGGGAGATGGGGAAGGTGACGGGCTGTCTGTGTGCCTTCCCTTATGCCGTTGCGGCTTCTGCTTTGAGGCAGTAGAGCATCAGTTCTGCACCCTGGTGATAGCGATCGCTCAGGCCCACTAGCGTCATGCCGAGGCGCTTCATGACGGCGATTGAGCGCAGGTTGCCGGGCAGGGCGACAGCGTAGATTTCTGAGAGTTTAACGGTTTCAAAGGCGTGCTGGATGATCTGCTGGGCGGCTTCGGTGGCGTAGCCGTAGCCCCAGCTGGCGGGGCGAAAGTGCCAGCCGATTTCGATTAGGCCGGAGGGCTGCTGAGAAACCTGGGGCAGGGGGATGAGCAGCACCGTGCCAATCACGTGGTCAATGGCTTTTTCGACGACGGCCCAAGCGCCTAGCCCTGACTGGGTAAGGCTCACATAGCGATGCAGGCGGGCTTGGGTTTCGTGAATGCTGCGATCGCACTCGCTAGCAGCGAGCCAGCGCGTTACCTGCTCATCGCCATAGATATCAAGCGCCTGGCGCGCATCGCGGATCGGCTGCCAGTCGCGAATCACTAAGCGTTCAGTCTCTAAATGCATAGCAGACCTCCTGCTCTAGTTCTACCTGATGCCCTCGAAGTTCGGTGTTAAAATTAATCACGCTGCTGCTGAGGATTTGAACCATGACGCTCTCTGCGGGAACGCCGGCCCCTGATTTTACTGCTAAAGACGAAGCAGGCAACCCGATTTCGCTGTCTGACTATCGAGGCAAGACCGTCGTACTGTACTTTTATCCCAAAGACGACACCTCCGGCTGTACGAAAGAAGCCTGCAGCTTCAGAGATTCGCACGACACCTACGAGACTCAAGACATCGTTGTGCTCGGCGTGAGTATGGACGACTCTCGCTCTCATGCGGC
>JAAHIA010000176.1 GCA_010671975.1 Leptolyngbya sp. SIO4C1
TAACCTTATTCTGTCGATCAAAGTTCAAAACGACAGAACAAGGTTTAATCAGTGAGCTGATCTATAGTGCGCCAGCTCTGCTATTCCCTCTTGCCGCATCTGCTGACGCAGCGCCAGCGGCGCAATCACCTCGCCCTTGGGCCGCCAGTCGCGCAGCCGCATCACAATATTAATATCGCCTAGCCGTATCCACGCCCGATAGTACGCATTCTTCAGCCACAGTACCCAACATTGGAACCTCTCTTGCTGTGCCCCGCAGGCTGACAGGTTTATGGCTTACTTGCAAAAACACAGACACCGCATCGTGAACTACGGCTGCTACTGGTGGAGCGGAGTCTCGATGGGCTCGGGTGAGGCTGTGCCTATCTAGACGGGGCTTTTGCGATACCGACCTGTGCGACTGAAACAGCTGCGGCCTGAGGACGTCATCTCAGCCGTTCTCACAGCTTTCGCAAAAGCGGGATGCACCCGCTGATATTGGATTGAAGCCCATATAGAAGGATGGGTCTAGCGGTTTTCATCCCCTGATGGGGATTGAGTAATGAAACATCTAGTTCCTGGAGGTCAATGCAGCAGGACAATTCCTATGGACATTTCCGTCCCCTTACGGGGATTGAGCAATGAAACGATCCAGAACCAATGGATTCTCATCTTCCCTGCCGTGTACCTAATTTCCGTCCCCTTGCGGGGATTGGAGAATGAAACCCAACGACTGAATCACACTCGGCTCTAAAAGGCAGGTCAAGTTTCCGTCCCCTTGCGGGGATTGGGTAATGAAACTCGCTTGTCAGGAATCATGGTTCCCAAATTTTTTGTTTCGGGTTTCCGTCCCCTTGCGGGGATTGGGTAATGAAACCTTAACGCTCTTGTTACTGGTTACAATTGGAATTTATATCAGTTTCCGTCCCCTTGCGGGGATTGGGTAATGAAACCCCTCTCTGAGAAATCCTTACCCATAGCTAAGTCTGGCCTGCGAATCTCCAGAGGTCAGTTTACAAGACGGAATACTCTATAAAATCGACCTTTTCAACTCTATTTCGAGAGCTGAAACCTTCACATAGCAAGGCATCTCCAGAGGTCAACGAAACTATGCGGTTTTCAAGGTTCGGCGCAGGTGTGGAGGCTTTTCGCCTTCAGAGAATAAACTAGCGCAAATCTGAGACAAAAGGCTAAAACTTCAAATTTAAACACTATTTGATTTATCAGCCCGATAGCAGGCTCTAGGCTCTGTCGCTCATAACGCACATCGACAGAACTGCTCAGACCGCAGCGCGCTGCTCTATTCCTCACAGCTCATAATGCGCTAGCTCCGCTGCTGCCTCCTGCCGCATCTGCTGCCGCAGCGCCAGCGGTGCAATCACCTCACCCTTGGGTCGCCAGTCGCGCAGCCGCATCACAATATTAATGTCGCCTAGCCGTATCCAGGCCCGATAGTACGCATCCTGCGGGTCGCGCTGCGCCAAAATTTTGCCGATAGTCTCACGCTCAGCCGCATCTGAGATCGCAGTCTCCAGCAGCCCCGACAGCGCCCCGTAGGCCACCGGCTCAAACGTCGCATGCCGCTCTGTCTGCCTCACATACCAATCCGCAAACCCCGGCGGAAACCGCATAATCAGCAGCCGTCGCGGCAGGTAAAAGTTAAACCCCCAGGCCGCCTCCAGCGCTTCGCTGACCGCCTGCGCGGTTGGCAGCTGCCCCGTTTGCCGCAGCGATCGCAACGGCTCAGGCACCTGCGGGTCGCCCCAGGCAAACAGCGTCAGCCGAGGCGAGGCAATCCGGTCAAGCCGATAGTTATGCCAGCCAAACCGGCCGCTCGGGTCATCACCATAGGCGCTGAGATATTTCGCCCGCCTGGCATAGTGCAAACAGACCGGATACACCGTCATTGTGATTGCGCTTCCAGCCCTGAGCCAATAGTCAAACCGAATCACACCGCCGCCGCTGCGCCACAGCTGCTCAATCTGTTCTTGCAGCGTATCCACCTGCTCCTGCATCGTCTCAGAGAGAATGTAGTCGAGGTGAATAAAGATGCGTCGCTCTGGCTCTATGCCCGCCGCCGGCTGCTGCGTCAGCTGCTCCCACAGAGACTGAACGATCACATCCAAATTGGGCTGCACAAAGGCAATCGACTCTAGCGATCGCAGCACGGCCCAGGTTTGCGCCACCGACAGGCTGCCGAAGCGCTCGGGCGACGCCCCCGGCAGCAGCGGCCAGCGCGATCGCGCGAGGCAGCAAAACCGACCTTGCCCCTCAGCCTGCAGCCAGCCTAGCTCAGCCAGATACGCTAAATCTGCCCGAATCGAACGATGCACCGTCGCAAAAGGCCGACTCGACAGCGCCGCCAGCGCCGCCGCCGTCAGATCGCTCAGTGCCAAGCCGCAATGCGTCTCCATCCCCGCATGGGGACTCGGATAAAGCGCCTGCGATCGCTCAGTTAGAATACAAGCATCAGCCCTTAGTCACAAGCCGCGATGACAGCCTCTACATCATGAAAATTTCAACGGTCGATCTCCTACAGCTGCCTATCGCCTTACCGATAGGGCAGATTGCAGAGTTCTGCCAACGCTGGCAGATTACCGAGCTGTCTCTGTTTGGTTCAGTTCTAGGAAAAACTTTCGCCCAGATAGCGACGTAGATATGCTAGTAGCCTTTGCTCAGGACTCAGCCTGGAGCCTCTTCGACCTAGTAACAATGGAGGACGAACTAAAGGCTTTGCTGAATCGGGAGGTTGATTTGGTGACGAAACGCTCAGTTCAGCAAAGTCACAACTGGATTCGGCGTAATGAAATTTTATCGACAGCCCAGGTTATTTATCAAGCGTGATCGGGCTGCACTATTGGACATCGCTCAGTTTGCGCGAAATATCTTAGCGTTAATGGAAGGAGTCGATAAGGCAATCTTGACTCAGGATTTAAGAACGCAATCCGCAGTACTGTACTAACCAACAGTTTATTGAACCCGTCAATGAACTGCTTCATATATTTTAACAATCTAGAAATAACCCTGAACATAGCCCGCTTCTGGCCTGAATCCTGTAGAAAACTAGGAAATCGCATGCTCGTGGCAGAAAACTACAGTACCTTGGAATCCGGAACCTAATTTCCGCCCTATGAAACCTTACCTATGATCCTTACCTATCCTAGTTTCTATCGATCTCACATATTAGTAGAGTAACTGTTAAAAAGATTACCCGTATTTAACCTTCAGCGATGTCTCAGCAGACAACTCAGTCGTCTATCAAAGCCGCGATCGCATGGTGCCTCGCCTGGGGTGATGGCATCGAACCAAATCATCCGATTGAGCAGCTACAGGAGTTCAGGCAGGCGATTTTGCAGGGCGATCCCGTCACCTCCGCTTCCCTCAATCTTATTCTTTCTCAAACCGAAACGCTGCTTAGTTCTTCTGAAGACGGATTTCAACTGCCGCAAACCAGAGCAGACCTCGAAAAATTGATTGCCGATCATTCAGAGCTCTACAAAGCTAAGATCGGCCTGGTTTATGGCGGCGTTACCAAAGTCAAAGGCTACGTGTTTGAATCGGCCGACTTACAAGAAATTCGCGGCGCGTCTGGCCTGCTCGACCGGATCAACCTGATTGATTTGCCCGCCTTTTTCGGCGCAGAGCAAGCAGAACACCTGCCCCAATTTCGCCAGTGTCAGGAAGCAACAGACTACTGCCAGCAAATCGTTCGTCAAAACTGGCTAGACCAGAAAGAAGCCTTTCAAGGTCTTTCAAAGGCGCTGATTCCAGAGCTGATCATCTACTCGACGGGCGGCAATATCCTGGCATTCTGCCCGGTTGCTTTTGTCGACAACCTCGCAGATGCGATCGAGCAGCGCTACGCTGAAGAAACACTGACGGCCAATTCTTGTGCGGTGGGGAGATCCTTTCGGCTGTTAGAAACTCGACTCGGTGTCTTGACTGAGCCGCTGTCATCAATGCGATGGCTCGACTGGTATCAGGAAAACAAAGCCAGCCCCATCGTTAAGCAGATTTTGGGGCTCAGTATCGATGCTACGCCAAATGAGTCAGAGATCAAAGCGCTGTTTGAGCAGCAAAAGAGCTTTAACGAACTAGTCCGTCAGCTCACAATCGACTTCGAGCAGCGCCGCAGCGGAGCTATTTCCTCCTGCCGGTCATCGCGTCGCTATCCGCCGATATTCGAGACCCATCCCTACCTGCGGCGAGACGAAGGCGAGCACCGCTCGGCCATACTCAGAGCCACCAGCAGTAGCGAGCAGGCAGAAGCAGCCTTACCAGGCGAGCCGTGGATTTCAGAACCCGATGCTCGAAAGCGGCTGATGGGTCAAATTACTAAACGAGAGCTAAACGGTAAGCTGCCCAGCTGGTGGACAGAATCTTGTTTGGAATGGCCCTCTGTCGTTCATGGCAGTCAATACCAACAAAACGTTCATGAAAGCTGGGTCAGACGCTTTGAGGATTACCTAGAGAGCAACGGCGGAGAACGGGCTAGCGCCTACTATCCGACTTCGCGGCTCAAGAGCGATGTACAGGAGGCGCGATCGCTTAGAGAAATTGCCGATTGCTTCGCGGCAAAGCCGGATGCCCAGACCGGTCGCCTTGTCCGAGAGCCTAATTCACCTTCGGGCTCTGGCTATGTCGCCTTCATCTATGCTGATGGCAATAATATGGGCGGCTACATCCGCCGTAAAATACAGACGCCGCAGCAGTATCAATCCTTTAGCCGAGATATTTTCGAGGCAACAACCGAAGCTGTCTACCAGGCGCTCTACCAGCATCTGAAGCCCCGGCGATACAAGCCCGGTCCAGACTCCAGCCGCAAGAAAAAAGAAGAGATTTGGATCTATCCATTTGAGATCGTGGCGGTTGGCGGCGATGATGTTTTGCTTATCGTTCCAGCTGACAACGCTCTGGAGGTCGCCTCAGCCGTTGGCAAAGTCTTTGAAGCACGGCTCAAAGACAAGTATTCTACCGCCGAGACCTACACGCCCGAAGACGTTCACCGCTACCGGTCGGCTCAGATGCCAACGGGTAAGCAGCAGTGCGAGCTAAGCATGTCGGCCGGCGTGCTGATAACGGCACAAAACACGCCGTTTTACTACGCAGAAGACCTGACCAATCAGCTGATGAAGTCAGCCAAGAAGCGAGCGAAGGCTCTTCGCAAGAAACAGTACTATGGTGGCACCGTAGACTTTCTAGTCATGAAGGCGGTGACGATGATTTCGTCGAACGTCAGCGAATTTCGCAAGCAGGGCCTGACCCGCGCTCAGATAGGACAGCCCACCCTCAAGCAATACGCTGCACCCTACACGCTCTACGAGCTAGACGCGCTGCTCAACACTGCCCAGGTGCTCAAGGCGGCTCAGTTTCCGCGATCGCAGCTCTACCAAATCCGCAGCCTGCTCGAACGGGACAAGCAGACCGCGATACTGAACTATCGCTACTTTCGTCTGCGCCTAAAAAGCAAAGCCGCTCAGGCGCAGTTAGAGGCGATTTTCGAAGACGGGTGGTGCCAGCCCAAAGACCCTAACAACAAAGGCAATTTGGCTCCCTGGATGTCTTACAAAGCACGAGACCCGGTCGACAAAACTCAGAAGCGAACCGCCTACGAGACCCTATGGCGCGAGCTGGTCGACCTCTATCCCTTTGTCGAGGCGCTTCAGGAAACGAGTGACGTCACTACCCCAATCGAGACCCGTCAATGATTTCGCTGAGTCAGCTCACTGAAAATACTTCAGACGATATATCGCCGGAAACAACCCTGTCACTGACGGCGACAATTGACACGGCACTCTGCGTTGGCGCAGGGGGGTCAACCGGCTCGCTGGCCGATAAGCCAATGGTCCGTAACGCTCAGGGGCAGCTGCTGATACCTGGGTCTCAGCTCAAGGGACGGCTGCGCCACGAGTGCGAGAAGTTTGCCCGTGGCTTAGGTTGGGAAGTTTTTACCGCGCCTGCTGCTCAGCCGCTCTATCCTCGTGAGGAAAACGCAAGCGGTAGCCTCAGACAGATCGGCGGAAACGGTCCCTACCACTGTCTGATTTCTCGCATTTTTGGCAACCCAGTTCTGCCCGCCAGAGTTCTCGTTGACGATCTGATTTGTTCTCTGCCTGCGGCTGACCTGCCAGACGTGCTTCGCCCCGGCGTGACAATCAATCGTAGGCGACGAGTCGCAGAAGACGCCAAGCTGTTTCTGCTCGAAACGTCGCCCGCCAACGCGCAGCTCGAATTTCAAGGACACATTCACCTGCTGCCAGGGCTCCCCATCCAGGCAAAGCCGCTCATTCTAGCCGGGCTGCAGCATATTCACGCTCTAGGTGGCAGCAAATCTGCCGGGCTGGGCTGGCTCACCTGGCAGGTCAAAGACTCAGCCAAAACGACCGAACTGAACTGGGACAGGCTACTTCCCGGAGGTGATGCATGAAACAGCTCGCGATCACGATTACGGCTCATTCTCCCTTAGCTATTGGCCGCAAGAAACCGGGCGGTTCCGTCAGCGAGGTCGAGCAGTACATTCCTGGCTCAGTACTACGCGGTGCGATCGCGTCCCAGATTCTCTCGTTAGCCGAGACACCGCCCGAGCCCGACAATCCCAACGACGATTTTACGCAGCTCTTTACCAGTGCTCAGCCTGCGATCTTCTGTAACGCCTATTCTGCTATTGCACAGACTAGCTCAGACACCTACCAAAGAACAGAAGCCTCAACTTGGGTGATTCCGGCAACCGCAGTCAGCGCCAAGGCTAATCCTGGATTTCAGGTTACCGATGGCGGCGGCGTCTTCGACACGCTGATCGACCGGTTCTGTGCTGAGCGCGCTGGCTATCCCTACGAACCGACGCCGCCCGATGCGGATGCAGCCGGTAATGACCAAGTAGAACCCTTCAGCGGCTTCTATAGCTGCTGGAACGAGCAGCGCTGTCCTCACAGGGTCGATACCCGCCTGCTGACCCGAGTCGGCATCAACCGCAAACGCGCCGTGGCTGAAGACCAGATTCTCTACAGCGTGGCGGTCATCAACGAGTCTTTTCAGACCAACACCCGACAGCAGCCGCCCGAGTGGGAACCGATGGCGTTTAGGGGCTACATCCGAGTCGCTAACGATGAGCTAGCGGACAGGATGGCGGCGTTCATCAATGCGCGATCGCGCACGCTCCGCCTTGGTAGCTCAGGCTCAAGAGGGCTGGGCAAGGTGACCCTTGAGGTTCAAGACGCTGCTCTGCCTTCAGACCTCAACAGCCGCATCGACCGGTTTAACGCAGCGCTCAACCAGCGCTGGCAAACCCTCTGGTCGCTGCTTAGCCCCACCGACCTGGAGGATAGAACCTACTTCACTTTAGATCTGCAATCAGACGCCATCTTGACCGACCAGTGGCGACGCACCATCACGATTTCACCTGAGATGCTGCAGCGTATTGAGCAGGCCCCCAGCGACGACTCGCTGCAGCTCCACGCCACCTACAGCAGCTACGGCTACCGCTCTGGCTGGAATGCGGCCTGGGGGCTGATGAAAGACCAGGCGCTGGTCACGCAGAAAGGCAGCGTCTATCTTTTGAGTACGACCCGGCGTGAAGCGTGGCTCGAGGCCCTGACGCAGCTAGAAACGCTTGGGATTGGCGATCGCACAGCAGAAGGCTATGGGCAGGTCAGGGTATGTCACGAATTTCACCAAATCATGAGGGAGGAGCTAGCGTGAGCGAAGCCGCTGAGTCACAAACTGAGCCGCGACTGTCCGAGCAGCAGACGGCACTCAAAATTCAAAAGGGTATCCGCCAGGTCGAAGATGCCATCGTCATCGCCATTCAAAAGGCGCTAGACGATTGTGAATATCCTAAATCGGGTCGCGACAAGCTAGAAGAGTCTCAATTTCGGAATCTGGTACGCGTCTCTGACACGACCGAGAGTACGGAAGTGGTCAAAAACTTTTTGCGCTATCAGGTAGGACGAGAGCGCAAGTGGGGCCGAGGCGAAAACTCTTTAGCAGAGCAGATTATTCAGGATATCGACGGACCTCTGAGACATGCCGCGCAAGACATTGTGACCCAGGTCGACCGCAGCAGCGACCCGCAAGCGCACAAGGCCGTTCACATGGAACTGATCCGCCGGTACCTGGGCTACGGTGCCCGCCATCTGAAGTATTTGAACTCCGAGCGCGAGGGCTAACCCATTGTTCGACATCTTCAAGAATCGCCTGGAAATCACAGGTACGCTCATCACCGTCACGGCCCTTCGCATTAGCCAGGGTCGCTCCAACGAACCGATTGGCTCAGACCTGCCTGTGGTTAAAGACGCCCTAGGCCAGCCGCTGATACCCGGGTCGAGCTTTAAGGGAGCGATGCGATCTCGTCTCGAAAGCTTCTTGCGCGGCATTGCCCCCCGTCTAGCTAGAGATCCGTCAGAGCTGACTAGCCCTCACCTTAACGATGAAGTCAAACGCCTGAAAGAAGTCCATGCCGATAACGATGCAGCCCTGACAGACGCGCTCGCTCACCTCACCGATGCGGCATCCAGCCTGTTCGGAGCCCCCTGGCAAGCCAGCAAGTTTCAGGTACGCGACCTCACCGTAGATCCAGACACCTGGTTTGGCCAATATCAAGAACGCGACGGCGTTTCAATCGAGCGAGATACGGAGACCGCTGCCGATGGCAGGCTCTACGACTTTCAGGTAGTGCCCGCCGGTACGAGCTTCGACTTCAAGGCCATCGTCGAAAACGCTGAAGACTGGGAACTAGGGCTGCTGATGGTTGGCCTGCACCAGTTTGAGACCGAGCAGATCCCGCTGGGTGGCGGCTGCTCTCGGGGCTTGGGCGTCGTGCGTTTGGAAGGCACAGCGCTGCGGTGGGTCGATGTGCGATCTCCCGATGGAACACCCGACCCCGACCAGGTGCGAGACTACATGAGGCGTTTGGTCACCCAGCCGGACGCCGCGTTAGAAGATGCCGCACAATGTAGGCAGCGGTGGGCGAATGCTTTTATCGATCAGCTACCCTCGCTGATTCAGCGCTCTTCAGGCGCTGGCCAGTCTGCAGAAACCCCGTCTTAAGGAGGTCTCTATGCCGTTTAGCTCGTTTAGAAACTTCAGCAGTACCCTAAAAGAACTGCAGATTTCCTACAGCGAAGACAGCTTTATCCAAGCAGTCCCGTTTGAGATCTCAGACTACTTTCGGAACGACCTCGCCCTTATGCTAGAAGACGGCGTCGTCGATAACTCCGAGCGGGCGATCTGTGAGAATCTGGTTTATCCCATTCTCAAAGAGGTCTGGAAGCAGTACCGGCGGCATTTTGTCTTATGGAGTCAGGAACTGCTGAGCGCCGACGCCAAGCTGTCAGGTTTCCCAGAATATACGCTAGCCCGGCGGTCGCCCTTGGGCAAGGTGGTGTTTGATCAGCCCTACCTGCTGCTGGTAGAGGCCAAACAGGATGACTTTGA
>JAAHIA010000177.1 GCA_010671975.1 Leptolyngbya sp. SIO4C1
CGTTCGACGTCCTGCACGTTGAGCCCGTGTGTGGTCACCTCGGTGCCGCGGGCCTGCTCGCGGGGCGTGTACGCGTCGGTGCGGCAGGCGGGCATGGAGAGCGCCAGCGAGAGGCCGGCGAGCGCGACATCTCAGTACGCAGACGTTTGAGTCCTATGCCGGCAATGTGTTTGATTTCCGCGAGGTGGGGAGCGATCGCGGCCTGGCTTATATCAATCAGTTTGAGGATGTTGGCGCGGTTGGGCTGGTGGGCTACAGCGGCGGTGGGGTCTCGGCCATTCAGACGGCAAAGGGGCTGCAGCGACCGGTCGATCTGCTGGTGCAGATTGATTCTTACGATCCGCTGACCGGCAATGGGGATGAAGATGAGGTGCTGCCTGGCAATGTGAAGCGCGGCATCAATTACTATCAGCAGCGCAATCGCTTCAACTTCTTTAGGGCCGACTTTGATCTGTTTGACCTGCAGGGGGCAAAGTCGGTGCAAGGGTCGCAAAATATCAATGCTGAAGATGCCTTTCGCGATCGCGGCATCACCCATCGCAATATTGACGACAATCCTCAGCTGCAGGCGCGCATCGTTGAAAATGTCGCTGCGCTGGTGCTCAAAGATCTCACCTTTGATCGGCAAAATCAGCTGCAGCTGACGGGACCTGCTGTCACACCCGGCAATACGCTGCGGCTGCTGGCGGGCGATCGTCCGGCGACGGCAGTGCTGAGTCAGCCGCTGGCGGCAGCGGCGTCTTTTCAAACCCAGTTTCAGTTTCGTTTGCCCTTTGCGGCGCTGACGGATGGACTCTCGTTTTTGCTGGGACCCAGTCTGAGCCTCGGTGCAGCCACCAGTCTTCGGCTGCAGCTTGACCCGCTGCTGACGCCAGGCGATATCAGTACAAACAGCGTGGCGCTGCTGATACCGGGTCGCCCGCCTCAGGTTTTGCCAGCTGTCCCAGTTGAGTTTAACAGCGGCAGTTCGCTCACGGCCTGGGTGAACTACGATGCGATCGCGCAGCAGCTCGATCTGTTTTTAAGCGATGGCTTAAAGCAGCCGATACAGCCGCTGCTGTCTCAGCCAGTCGACCTATCGCTGCTGGGGCCTAACCTGTATGCTGGCTTTCGCACTGCCTCGGGCAGCCCTAGCCAGTACAGTGAAATTCTGAGCTGGCAGCTGAGCACCGCGCCACTAGTGGCTGCAGATGTGATGCCGGCTAAGCCGCTAGCGGCTTTCGTAGCGAGCAGCGTCGCTGTGGCAGACCGACAGGCGGTGCCCGAACCGGGGATCGCGGCTGCTCTGCTGAGCTGGAGTGGCTTAGTCTGGCTGAGAGGCCGACGCCGGCTGCGTGATCGAGCTGAGCGCCTGCTGCAGTAGGCTCGGCCCTAGCGAGGGATGAGGGGCAAAGTCAGCCAGCAGCCCTACTAGCAAAAAGAAGGCAAGCAAACGCCCTAGGCGTAGCGTAGCGATGACGGGCGTGATCTGAGTTTTTACGTGAGCCATAGGGGTTACCGTAAACAGAGAACGGGGTGGAATTAGCCTCGCTATATTTAAAGCGTAGAGCGGGTAGCAAATACCGGTGCTGCTTAGGGTGACGCTACGTGAATTGTCTTTGGCTAAGATTTATCAGAATGCAGCACAGGCGGCGCTCTTGGATTAACCTCACCTAAGAATTTATGAATTCCGGACGAATTCCGTAGGCGCTTGACTCGTCTAAGACTTTAGGCATAGACAGGCGCCATAGCAAAACTTCCCTAAGCCAGAGGTAGCTTCTTCTGCTAGGCAATACTATCGGCGTGTTAAAGACTGGCTTTTACTTTATCTAAGTAGGCCATTTAATTGCTTTTGATGAGGTAGATACGCATGACTAAGTGGATGTCTCAGCTGCGCTGGCAGCAGCTGCTCATAGTACCGGCTGCGATTTTACTGACGTTTTCGGTGGGCTGCCGCGTTGAGCAGGAAGAGGCAGGTGAGCTACCGGAAGTAGATGTCGAGGCTGAACCGGGTCAGCTGCCTGAGTATGATGTTGAAGGTCCTGAGGTAGACGTCACAACCGAAGAAAAAGAGGTGACGGTACCGGAGGTTGAGGTAACAACCGAAGAAGAAACAATTGAAGTGCCAGACGTCGATGTCGAGCTGCCTGGTGAAGATGCTAGCGAATAGGCTGTACTAGCTAGATACCCGGCTGCGCTTGCCTTTGCGCTTCGGCTTGCTGCGAGCCTTTTTGGACTTTAGCTTGCGCGGCTTCGGGGTATTGACGGCCACAGCCGGGACAGCTTCTAGCTTAAGAGTTCGACCACAAACTTCGACCTGCTGCAGATGCTTGAGGGTAGCCTTGGGCATTCCCTGTGGTAGGTCTACTGTACTGTAGCGATCGTAGAGCTGAATGCGGCCGATGTAGCGGCTCTCAAGATCGACTTCGTTAGCGATCGCGCCCACAATATTTTTAGGTCTGACACCGTGCGCTCGACCCACAGCAATGCGATAGCGCTCCATCCCAGCTTCTAGCGGGTCTGAGTGCTGTCGATCGGCAGCCAGATCTTGTTCACTGGGCACCAGCGGTCGCTCCTGCTGCAGCAAAAAGGCCAGCGCGGCAGCAATCTCACTCAGGCCGGTGTCGTGGTCTTGCTGGTAGCTGCCAATCAGGTCTTCAAAGAAGCTCAGATCCTGCGCCTCTAAAGTATCTGAGAGGCGCTGCTTAAACTGGGCGACGCGCCGATCGGCAATGTCGGTATGGGTCGGGATTGGCATGGGCTCAATCGGCTGTCGGGTAGCTTTCTCAATCGAGCGCAGCATGCGCTTTTCGCGCGGTGTGACAAACAAAATAGCGTGGCCCTCGCGGCCGGCGCGGCCGGTGCGGCCAATGCGATGCACGTAGGTTTCGGTGTCGTAGGGCACGTCGTAGTTGACTACGTGGCTGATGCGCTCTACATCGAGCCCCCGGGCGGCAACGTCGGTGGCGACGACAATATCGAGCGAGCCGTTTTTCAGTCGCTCTACGGTCTTTTCGCGCTGCGCTTGCTTGATGTCGCCGCTCAGCATGGCACAGGCATAGCCGCGCGCCTCTAGCTTTTCAGTCAGTTCAGTGGTGGCATTTTTAGTGCGCACAAACACCAGCATGGCGTCAAAGTCTTCTACTTCGAGAATCCGGGTAAGGGCGTCGAGCTTGTGCAGACCGGCAACTTCCCAATAGCGCTGCGAGACAGTAGAAACGGTGGCCGTTTTGCTCTTAATTTTGACTTCTACCGGGTCTTGCAGATAGCGCTGGGCAATTTGCTTGATCGGCTTTGACATCGTGGCCGAAAATAGCGCGACCTGTCGACTGTCTGGCGTTTGCTGCAAAATGGTTTCCACATCTTCTAAAAAGCCCATGCGCAGCATCTCGTCGGCTTCGTCAAGCACCACGGCCGACAGCACAGACAGGTCCAGGCTATCTCGGCGGAGATGGTCGAGCAGCCGGCCGGGCGTGCCTACCACCACGTGGCAGCCGCGCTCTAGCTGCCGCAGCTGCGTTCCCATACTCTGCCCACCGTAGATTGGCACAATATGGAAGCCTTTGAGAAAGCGGGCGTAGGTCTGCATGGCTTCAGCCACCTGCAGGGCTAGCTCCCGAGTGGGGGCCAGCACTAAAATCTGCGGCTGTCTCAGGCCGAGGTCAATGCGGCTGAGCAGCGGTAGCGAGAAGGCAGCCGTTTTGCCAGTGCCGGTTTGGGCCTGTCCCAGCAGGTCGCGGCCAGCTAGCAGCGGCGGAATGCTCTCAGCCTGGATGGGCGAGGGTGCCTCATAGCCCGCATGCTCGACCGCCTGCAAAATGGGCTCGGGAAGGGCAAGCTGATCGAACTGAGTGAGGGTAGCTTGAGACATGATCGGACCTGGTGAAACAACGCTCGGCCTCGCTGAATTGGCAGGGGCCGAGCTAACTAAGCTGACGCTGGCTGTGACAATCCGGGTTGAGTCGCCCGTAGAAATTGTCGCTGTTGTAGTGTAGCGCTAGCCATGCGCTATCGACATGGCAACCTGCTCGGGCCGGCTACAGCGAGCTAGAGTTGAGGCTCTCTGCCTCGCCGGGCGTCTGCGGCAGGTGCAGACCGCACTCTTGCTTCAGTCCCTTAAACCGCGTATCGCGCGCGTCGGCATCATCGGCGGTGAGCGGTCGGCTAGAGTGCCAGTCACCCACGCTGACGTAGCCTTCGTCAAACAGCGGATGGTAGGGCAGATCGTGACGGGTGAGATACTGGTACACGTCTTTAGACGTCCAGCGCAAGATCGGCAGCAGCTTATAAATGCCAGTCTGAAACGTTATCCGCTCTAGCGTTTTACGGTGATCGGTCTGGCCGGCGCGCAGCCCTGCTAGCCAGGCGATCGCACCCAGCTCTCGCAGCGCTCGCTGCATGGGCTCCACTTTGCGAATCTGGTCGTAGCGGTTGAGCGCTTCTACATCCTGCTGATCCCATAGGCGGCCGTAGAGCGCTTCCATCCGGGCCGGGCTGATAGATGACTGATAGACCTTAAGGTTGAGCTGCAGCCGCTGGGTTAGCTGCTCGGCAAAGCGATAGGTCTCGGCCGGCAGATAGCCCGTATCGACCCAAATCACAGGAATATCAGGAATTTGCTGAGTCACCAGATGCAGCATCACGGCTGACTGAATGCCAAAGCTGGTGCTCATCACCAGCCCGTTGCCAAAGGTTTGGGCTCCCCACTGAACTAGTCTATTGGCATCTGCGGTTTCAAAAGTTTGATTGACGGCGGCGAGATCAAGCTCAGGACGACGAAGATCGTGCTGCAGCGTTGCATTTGCCATAGTGGAGTCACTCCTTGTTCCGGCGCATGCCCCTGATGACTGGGCTAGTTTTGACCACCTTTGCATCATACTCCTTTAGCTGCGACAATCCGCAGCCAGCCAAGGTTTCCCTAGCAAAACCTAGCTGATATGAAACCGAACTAAACGGGCATATTAAACCCTGCCGGTATAAAAGCAAGGGGAGAATCGATGCGCCAGTATGTTTGCCTGGGAATCGCCGCGATCGCAGCGCTAACGGCGGCCCTATCGCCGGCCCGAGCCTATGAGCCTGAAGATTTGCTGCAGCTGCAGACGACCGGCAGCTGCCCTGGCTGCGACCTGAGTCGGGCCAACCTGCAGGCGCAAGATCTCAGTGGCGCCGATCTCTCAGAGGCCAACCTGTCTGGCGCTAACCTAGCCTTGGCGCTGCTGCGCGAAGCCAATCTGCAAGGCGCCAACCTCAATCAGACAAATTTCTTTCGCGCGACGCTATCGAAGGCTAACCTGAGCGATGCCATCCTCAGCGATGCGAATTTGACCCGCGCCAATCTTTCACGAGCCGTGCTGGTGCGATCGCTGTTAGATAGCGCCGATCTCTCACAGGCCAATCTGCGCTGGGCCAAGCTAGACAGGGCCGTGCTCAGAGAGGCCAATTTGCGCGGGGCAGTTTTGGTCGCGGCTTCGCTGACTGGCACCGATCTGCGAGCAGCCAACCTGAGCGGCGCTAACCTCTACCAGAGCGATCTCAGCCGCAGCCGCACCCGTCAGACCGTCTTTGACGGAGCGCTAATGCCTAACAACGAGCGCTATGAGCCATCGGGCCTGCGATTCTGATCGCCCCTTGGCGCTAGGCAATCTACCAACTTCCGCTAAAGTACAGGGTGCAGCGCTTATGCAGCCTTATGTGGATTTTTCAGCTAGCCTCGGGAGCTTTTGCCGATAGCCTACCGCAGCCGATCAGGCAGATTGCTCAAATTATTGGCGGCATTTTAGCCGTACTTTGGGGATTAGAGCTGCTAGATTCGATTTTGCTGGGCGGCGCGCTCAATCGCTTTGGCATTCGACCGCGTCGTCCCACAGGGCTAGTGGGCATTCTGCTAGCGCCGCTGCTGCATGGCAATCTGGCGCATTTAGCGGCCAACACGGGACCGCTCGTCATCCTCAGCGGCCTGATTTTGCTGGGCGGGGTGACTAATTTTGTGATTGTGACGGCGGTGGCTTGGCTAGTGAGCGGGGCCGGCGTGTGGCTGACCGGCGGTTCGCGCACCAATCATCTGGGGGCGAGCGGCGTGGTGTTTGGCTATTTTGGCTTTTTGCTGCTGCGTGGCTATTTTGAGCAAAGCCCAGCCGCGATCGCGCTGGCCGTTCTTACCGTTGTCCTCTACGGCGGCCTGATCTGGGGTATCCTACCTATCCAGCGCGGTAAATCCTGGCAGAGTCATCTCTATGGGCTTGCGGCGGGCGGCCTGGCGGCTCGATATTTGCCGCTGCTACAGCAGCAGTTTAGCCAGTGGCTATCGCAGTCGTGAGCAGGATTGCCGGCTAGCTGAGCTCAATCGACCAGTTCAGAATATCGGCAATTTGGTTGGCTAGCTGCAGCGGGTCAAAGGGCTTGGCAATCGTCGCCTGAATGCCCAAATCCTGATAGCGTCGCCGATCGGCCGCTTGCACCTTGGCCGTTAGCAAGATCACCGGAATCGCCTGCGTACTCGGATTGCTGTGCAGCGCCTTGAACGTCGTAATGCCGTCCATATCGGGCATCATTACATCCAGCAGGATGGCATCTGGCTGCCTGTCGGCTGCGATCGCAATGCCCGAAGCGCCCGAGTCGGCGGTAATCACTTCCCAGCCTGCGGTGGTTTCTAAACTAATCTGAGCAACTTCTTGAATGTAGGGTTCATTGTCTACAATCAAAATTCGCTTCGCAGACATTCGTAGCGTCTCCTGCAGTGGGGGTAGAAAAAAGAGCGATAGCGCACAAGCGGCTAGGGCATATACTGCGGTAAAGCAAAATAAAAGGTACTGCCTTTGCCCAGCCGGCTATTGACCCAGATATATCCAGCATGTTGCTGAATAATATTGCGACAAATGGAGAGGCCGAGTCCAGTCCCTTCATAGATGCGCGCGTCCGAAGAGTCCGCTTGCTGAAACCGCTCGAAAATAGTGTCTAGCTTTTCATTGGGAATGCCGCGACCGTAGTCATGCACACCGACGCGCACGTAGGGCGTATCGCTGATCGGCATCGTATTGTCGGCCGGTAGCTGGTCGGCGGTCACCAGATCGGCAGTAATCCAGACGGGACTGTGCGGCTCAGAAAACTTGATCGCGTTGCTCAGCAGGTTGGTCAGCGTTTGTAAAAGCCGGTCGGGATCAACCCAAATCTGAGCCGCACTGGTCGAGGCGCTGAGGGCAATGTCGGCTTTATCGGCTAGGGGCTGCATTGTATTGATGGCCTGCTGAATCAAGTCGGCCACATCGCAGACGACCTTGACCATTTTTAGCTTTCCAGCTTCGATGCGCTCAACGTCAAGCACGTCGTTGATCAGGCGAACCAGGCGCTCGGTGCTGTCTGCTGCAATGCTGATGAGGCGCTGACGCTTCTCTGGCTGAGCGCTCAGCACCCCGCTTGCTAGCATCCGCAGCGAACCGTGAATCGAGGTAAGCGGCGTGCGCAGCTCGTGGCTCACCACAGAAATAAACTCGTCTTTCATCTGCTCAATCTGCTGCCGCTGGCTGATGTCCTTGAAGGTGATGACTGCGCCTACAATCTCGTCATGCTCGCGCAGCGGCGTGCTCATATACTCCGCTGGAAAGGTGCTCTCATCCTGACGGCAAAAGCGAGCGTGGATGGCTTGATGGACGCTGCCCTGCTGCAGCGAGGCATAGATTGGCGACAGACAAGAGGCGGCTGTGGGCTCGGCTGAGTCAGCTTCGAGAATAATCAGATCGATGGGGCGACCCACGAGCGCATCGACGCTGTAGCCCAGCAGCTGCGAGGCGGCCTGATTGGCAAACATAATTTCGGCCTTGAGGTTGAGGCCGCACAGCCCTTCGCCCATCGAGTTGAGAATCAGCTCATTTTGTCGGCTCAGCCGCTCTAGCTCGGCTTTGGCCTGTTTGCGGGTGGTGATGTCTCTAAGAATGACGGTAAAGATAGTTTCGCCAGCGTGCTCTAGCTTAGAAATAGAGGCCTCCGCCGGAAATTCGCTGCCATCTTTGCGACGACAGACAATATCGCGACGGGCACCCACCTGACGGATGGCTTCGTGGACGTCACCAAAGTATTGGACATGCTGCTGGTCGACCAGACTACAGCGCTGCGGTATGAGCAAACCCAGCGACTGTCCTAAAATTTCTGCTGTGCTATAGCCAAAGATGCGTTCGGCCCCCTGATTAAACAGGGTAACTCGCTGCTGCTGATCGATAGTGATGATGGCATCGTCGGCAATGTCGAGGATGCTGGCAAACCGCTTTTGAGAGATGCGCAGCGCCGCTTCGGCCTGCTGCCGCTCAGTGAGCTCTTTTTGCAGCTGAGCATTGAGCTGCCTCAGGTCGGCGGTGCGGCTAGCAACTCGCTGTTCTAGCTCATCTTTGGCAACCTGCAGCACCTGCTCTACCTGTTCTCTCTGGGCCAGCTCACCCTGCAGCCGATCGTATAGCTCCGATTGCTGAATTGCGATCGCCAGCTGCGTCGCCAGCTGACTCAGAAACTGAATCTCAAACGGCAGCCAGTCGCGCGCGTGCGAGCATTGATGCACGATCAGCAGCCCCCAAAGCTCCTCGCCCTGCAAGATAGGCGTAATCAGCGCTGCTTTTGCCTGAAAGTGAATGAGCAGGCTCAGTGGACAGTTCGCCGTGTGCACGATGTCGCGAATCGCCGAGGTCTGCCCCTGCTGATACTGCGGCAAGAACGTCTGCTGCAGGTCGGGATCGCGGATCTGCAGGCCCTGCGTCTGCGACCAGGCATCAGAGGCCAGCGATTCTACCAGCACAACCCCTACCCAGTTGCGCTTGAAGCGTAAAATCAGCGTGCGATCGGCCTGCAGCAGCTGTCGCACTTCGCTCACCGCCGTCTTGAGCGTCTCAGGCAGGCTGACGGCATTATAAATGCGGCGCGCAATCGTACCCAGCAGTTTTTCATAGGCGACCTGCTGTCGCAGCAGCGCCTCAGACTGCTTTTTAGCAGTAATATCAACGCCAATACTGACAATATATTCAACCTGTCGGTGGGCATCCAGCAGGGGCGTATTCGACCAGACAATTAGTCGGCGCTCGCCGGTGCGGGTCAGCCAAGAGTTCTCAGCCGCAACCGGTCGCTCTCCCTGCTTTAGCCGCTGAAAAATCTGCTGCACGGCCGCTCGCTCGGTCGGGGGCACCAAAAGCTCCCAGACGGTATGCCCCTGTACTTCGCTGAGACAGTAGCCGCTCAGCTGCTCGCAGGCTTGATTGTAAGCAAGAATTTGACCCTCAGCATTCAAAACGACAACTAGGCTGCTAATGCTGTCCAATACGGTCTCAATGAAGTTAGGAGCCCAGCGCGGATGAAAGTCTTGGGTCGTCGAGTTTAAGA
>JAAHIA010000178.1 GCA_010671975.1 Leptolyngbya sp. SIO4C1
GAAGACTGAGTTTGACGTTGTGCTGGATGAAGGGGGCGGTAATAAGATTGACGTGCTTAAGGTAGTGCGTGCCCTCACTGGCCTTGGCTTGAAAGAGGCGAAAGAGATGGTTGGGTCTGCCCCCAAAGCTATTCAGGAAGGCGTCAACAAAGAAACCGCTGAAGAGTCGAAGAAGAAGATCGAAGAAGCAGGCGGCAAGGTTACGGTCAAGTAGCCTCAGAGCAGCTGCTTCCAGGGCACGGCCGCAGGGTCGTGCCTTTTTTGTTTTTTTCCCGAGGGAACCTAGCGGACTAGCGCCGTTCGGGCAGCCTGAACCCTATCGCGAACGGCGCTTTCGCTCAGGCTAACCTCAGACACGGTCATTGAAAGCTGCAGCAAATACTCAATGTTACCAGCCGGCCCCATAAGCGGCGACCAAGTCAGGTTGTGATAGTGCCATCCCTGCGACTGAGCTGTCTGCCACACCTGCCAGATAGCCTCGGCCTGGGCGCGCAGGTCGCGGACGACGCCGTTTTTGCCAATCTTGTCGCGGCCGACTTCAAACTGAGGCTTGATGAGCAAAATGGCTTCTCTAGGCGGCACTAGCAGCTGCCAAAAAGCCGGTATCACCTTGGTGAGCGAAATAAACGAGACATCGATTACTCCAAGATCCGGCCAGGTCGGAGCATTTGCATAGAGCTCTGCCGGTGTGAGATGGCGCAGGTTGGTGCGCTCTTTGAGAATGACGCGCGGATCCTGCCGCAGCTTCCAAGCCACCTGGCCATAGCCAACGTCTATGCCGTAAACAGTCTGGGCGCCAGCCTGCAGTAAACAGTCGGTGAAGCCACCCGTGGAGATGCCGCCATCAAGACAGATGCGATCGCGCACCTCCACGGCAAATACCGCTAGCGCCTTAGCCAGCTTCTCACCGCCGCGCGAGACAAACTGCGGCTTCTGCTTGACTGCAACCGTCGCGCCTGGCTTAATCACCGTGCCGGGCTTGTCAATCACCTGCTGATTGACCTGCACTTCGCCAGCCCGAATCACCCGCTGCGCCTGCTGTCGCGAGTCGCACAGTCCGTTTTCAACCAGGTACGCATCTAGACGCTGCTTGGCCAAAGCAAATATCCTCCTACTGGGCCGGCTAGCAAACTCAGCCTACACGCGCTGAGCCAGCTGCTGCAGCTGAGCTTTAACGGTATCGACGCCGGCCTTAGCTCGCTGCTGATCGTAAAGTTCGCCAGCTTTGACCAGATCGCCAACAGCAAGATTTGTCTTGCCCAAGTTAGCATGCGTCAGCCCGCGATTATGAAAAGCTTCAGCGCAGCTAGGCTCCCTCTCAATCAGCCGATTAAACGCATCGATAGCCACCCCGTAGCGACCGGTCTGATAGGCTCGTAGCCCTGTCTGCAGCTGCTGCTGCGCCGCATCGCTAATCACCAGCGATAGGGTTGAAACCGGCTGGGGAAAAGGCACCTGTCGTCCTAGCGGTCGAAGCGCTGCTAGCGCGATCGCGCCGCCACCCAGGCCGAGCACCAGCAGCATCGCAGCCGCCCAAATCCAGAAATCTGCTGAGTAAGTCATATCGAGATTTTAAGGCATTCACCCCCCCTACCTGCTGCGATCGCCCAGCAGGTGACCTTACGAAAATATAACTTGAGCGCAAAATCACCGGAATTTGTAGGCTTAAGGCGTAGAAAGAGTCAGGCGTATAGCGTTAGCTTCAACGTCTCGCCGCAGTACTGGGCCAATTGTACAGCGACAGTAGCGCCCAAGAAGGGGAGGTGCTCTCGGCTGCTGTCTGTCAACTCTATAGATCTTAGCCGTCGAATTCCCTCATGCGTCGGGACAGCACACGCTGTCTATAGCAGGGATACCCTGCCGAACTACCATCAGAGGATACCCGATGCCTGCACAGTTTCCAGGAATGAATCCCTATCTCGAACATCCCGATCTTTGGCCGCAGGTACATGCGCAGTTGATCGGCACGCTGGCCCGCCAGATTGAGCACTGCTTACCTCAGCGCTACGAGGTCGCTGTGAGGAAACGCATCTATCGCGTCAGTGGTGAAGATGCGCTAGTCGTCGGTCAGCTCGAAAGCGAGCCAGCTGCCAATGAGGTAGCCGCTGCCTATCCCATCCATCAGTCGCAGCTGAATGGTGCCACTGCCCTTTCTACCCAGATCACAGCGGCTGATGCGCCAACGCCGGTCTACGTGCCAGTGCCGCAAGAAGTTCGCGAAGACTATATCGAAGTGATCGAGACGGAAACCAGCACAGCTATCACCACGCTTGAAATTTTGACGCCGCAGCGCAAGCGGTTTGGCCGAGGACGAGAGCGCTACGAACAGCATCGAGAATCCATCCTAGGAAGCGCTATGCACTTTATTGAAATTGATCTGCTGCGAGGCTGGGAACCGCTCACCGTCTATGGCCCAGAAGCCGAAGGCGACTACCGCATACTGGTTAGCCGCAGCCAGGACCGGCCCCAAGCCGCGCTGTATACCTGGCACGTAGAGCAGCGCATACCGCTGTTTCCTTTACCGCTACAGCAGGCTGCACCGCTGCTCAATCTCAAACAGGCACTAGAAACCCTGCCAGGTGACTGGCCGATTGACTACTCGCTAGACCCGCTGCCGCCGCTGCAGGGGGATCAGGCAGACTGGCTAACCCGGCTGCTAGAGGAGCAGGCACTGCGCTAGACGAACGCTTTCCCCTATGATGAAGGAAGACTATCCTTTTTACTCACTGGCATGACGGCCCAACTGGCAGCTTCAACGGCAGATCGCTCAGCAGCAAAAATAGACAGTCTCTCTTCAGATGGTGCCAAAGATGGTGCGAATCGCGATTCTCAGACACGGACTCAAGGCCTGCCCGAAACCTTCCTCTGGGACTGGCGCGGGTATGACGTCAGCTGCGCCGTCAGCGGCAGCGGTCAGCCCATCGTTCTGATTCACGGCTTTGGCGCTTCGATTGGGCACTGGCGCAAGAACATGCCGGCTCTAGCAGCCGCTGGCTATCGCGTCTATGCCCTCGATTTGCTGGGCTTCGGTAACTCTGAAAAGCCCGCTATCGACTATACGCTCGAGCTGTGGCAAGGGCTGCTCAGAGACTTTTGGAAAGCGCATATTCAAACGCCTGCTATCTTTGTCGGCAACTCAATTGGCGGACTGCTGGCGCTGATGCTGCTCGCTCACTACCCTGAGATGAGTCAGGCCGGCATCGTGCTCAACTGCGCCGGCAGCCTCAATCATCGACCCGAAGATCTGCCGCGTCCTCTAGCGATGGGCATGGGGCTGTTTGCCAAGCTGGTCAAATCAAAGCTCGTAGGCCCCCTGATTTTTAGCCAGGTGCGGCAAAAGTTTCGGATTCGCGGTGCGCTGAAGCAGGTATACAAAAACCATGCGGCAATTACCGATGAGCTGGTTGATCTGCTCCATGCGCCTTCCTGCCATACCGGGGCACAGCAGGTCTTTGCCTCTGTACTCACAGCAGCCCCGGGGCCGCGCCCGGCCGATCTGCTGCCTGCCATTCAGCAGCCACTGCTGGTCATTTGGGGAGAAAGCGATCCTTGGACGCCTATTCAGGCTGCCTCGCTGTATCAGCAGCTGGCCCAAGACAACACTCGAGCAGTTGCCTTTCGGTCGCTGCCTCAGACTGGGCACTGTCCGCATGACGAACGTCCCGAGGTTGTCAATGCGCTTATGCTTGACTGGCTAGCGCAGCTTTCGTTCAAACTTAGCTGAGCTAACGGCTATGGGCCAGCTTAAGAATGCGCTGAGCCACGGCGGCCTCAATCGGCATCACCGACAGACGATTACCCCGTTTGATGACCTGAAGCTGCTCGGGGCTAAACTCTGCCTTCAGCTGACTGAGCGATACATACTGCTCGAAGGTTTCAAGATAGGCGACTTTAACCGTGTGCCAGCGCGGTGACTCGGTCGTTGACTTAGGGTCGTAATAGCGGCTAGACGGATCGAACTGGGTTGGGTCAACCACCCGCGCCTGGCTAATTTTCATCTGCCCGGCAATGCCGGGCGGCTGGGTATTGGAATGGTAGAAAAAGGCAATATCGCCCACCGCCATCGACTTTAGAAAGTTGCGGGCCTGATAGTTTCGCACGCCGTCCCAAATTTCTTCACCATCGCGCTGCAGGTCATCGATGCTATAGACCGCCGGTTCAGACTTCATCAGCCAGTAGTTCATGTCAGTGCCGCTATCAGCTGCGTACTTAGGCCCCAAATTTCTGCCTGGCGTTGCTCTGCTTGAGCGTAGGTCAGCCGCACGCGAATGGCGTGCTCTGGCAAATAGCGCAGACGCTCAGCCCATTCAATCGCTAAAATTCCTGGCGCGACCTCTTCGCCCTGCCAGTAGGTTTCGAGGTAGAGCGCATCGGCTTCTGCTGGCGAGAGCCGATAGAGATCAGCATGGTAGAGCGGTACCCGCCGCCGAGATATTCATTGATCAGGGTGAAGGTAGGGCTATCGATTGAGTCAGCAATGCCGAGGCCCGCGCCCAGACCCTGAACCAGAGTGGTCTTACCGCTGCCCAGCTTGCCCTCTAACAGCAGCGTGCTACCGACCGGCAGCCGCTGTCCTAGCCGTTCGCCCAGGCGGCGAGTTGCGATCGCACTTTCTAAATGAATGGTTACCGGCTGAGTCACAGAAGAATTGATCACAGGCGCTTGCCCCTTGCCCCTGATTTCGTTAGGCTTGCTATCTAACTCTCACATATTCTGTGAAGAAACAGTGCGATCGCTCAATGATTATTACGGTAGCCAGCTTTAAAGGCGGCGTGGGTAAGACAACGACGGCAATTCATCTGGCCGCGTTTCTGCAGGGGCAGGCCAAAACGCTGCTGATTGATGCCGATCCGAATCGCTCGGCGCAGGGCTGGGCCAATCGGGGCGAGCTGCCTTTTGCCGTAATGGATGAATGGCAGGCTCAGGCCGCGCCTTACCAGCACGTCGTGATTGACACTCAGGCCCGGCCCACGCCTGACGATCTGTCGGCCCTGGCCAATACCTGCGATCTGCTAGTGCTCCCCACCATGCCAGATATCCTCTCACTCGATGCGCTCGTGCTCACCATCGAGTACCTGCAGGCAATCCGCACCCATCACTACCGCATTTTAATCACCTCAATTCCGCCTAAGCCCAGCCGCGCCGGCCAGGAAGTTAAAACGCTGCTCAAAGAAGCCAACATCCCTGTGTTTGAGACAGGCATTCGCAGATTTGCCGCTTTTCAAAAAGCCGCCATGGCTGGCATTCCCGTCTATGCTGTCAAAGATCCGCGCGCAGAAGCCGGCTGGCAAGACTACGAAGCCGTGGGTCAAGAAATTTTGCAGCTGATGCCCAATCTAAGAGCCAACGGTCTGAGTTAAAGCCTGATCTGGGGCAGCAACCGTCAGCAGCTCCGCCTCAGAAACGCTGCGATCAAGCGCTGTCTCTAGAGAATAGGTAGGTGTCCAGTCTAAGCACTGCTTAAGTTTTTGATTACTGTACTGCAGCTGCTTAAATCTAGCCTGTAGCCGAGACGGGACAAGAATACCCGGCAGCTTCGCCTGACCGCCCAGAAAGCGCTGGTTAATCGCCCAGGCAAGATCGCCCAGCGTGCGCATTACCGCCCAGTTGACTGGCACCAAACGCGGTCGGTTGGGCAGCCGCTTCATCAGCTGCTTGGTATAGCGCCGCTGCGTTGGCGGGTTGTCATCTAGAACATTGAGCGTTTGCCCAATTGCCGCCTCTTGCTCCGCTGCTAGCACGATGGCCTCGGCGCAGTTTTCTACGTAGGCCAGCGGCAGCTGAGCATGTGCCCCGATGCGCAGCCAAGCCTTTTCTCCTAAGCCAGCGCCCAGTCTAGCAGTCCAAAGATTGTCCCTGCCGTAGATCACCCCTGGCCGCAGGATAGTCACTAGCCCTGATTGATCCGCTTCAAAGTTGCGAACTAGCGTTTCTTGCAGCAGCTTAGTCTGGGTGTATTCATCTCGCGTCAGCGGGTCAGCAACCGTAGGCGCCGTCTCATCTAACACCGTTCCCGATTCCATATTGATATAGTCATAGACAGAGAAGGTGCTGATGGCCACTAGCCGCTTCACGTTAGCTTCTGCCATAGCGGCCAGTAGGTTTTCGGTGGCCACTACCGTACCGGCAAACTGAGCATAGAAATCGCCTGACTTGGCAGCCGCCAGGTGAATCACCGCTTCTGTATCGGCCAAGGCGGCCGGAATATCGGCGCGTCTGCGCAGATCTAACCTGACAAACTCTAGGTTGGGATGCTCAGACCAGGCAATTTTTGCAGCTTGCGTGGCCGGGCGAACAACGGCCCGTACCTGATGGCCCCGTCGCAGCGCTGCTGCTACCACATACTGCCCTAAAAAGCCGGATGCGCCTGTGATTAGTAGCTTCATGCGCGATTATTCTCCTCTAGTAAAGCGTCAACCAGTCGACTTACCTGCGCCATATCCGCATAGCTAATTGGCGGGGATGAATTCTCAGCGAGGGCCTGATAGGTTTGACCCAGCAGTCGATGCAGGCCCTCATACGGCGTCTTCTGCATCACCTTGTTGCGAAAGTTGCGAATGCTAGAGCCGCACAGACCGACACCGCCGACAAAATGGTTGACCAGAGGCGAGAGCTGTTTGCCGCCGACTCTGGGCACCACGCATCTCAGATAGGGCTGAAATAAATCAGTCTCGGCCTGCCCTTTATCGCCTCTAACGCAGACAAAGAAGCAGTCTGGCTGAGTAAAGGGGCTAAAGCGAATGCGCGCATGCGTATTTTGACCAATCACCAGCGCATCGAGATCGTCATATTTAAACAGATCGCCGCCACCGTGATTGCTCCAAACGGCAGTCACTTTCTCAAAGTCAGGCACAAAGTGCAGCGTCAAGTAGCACAGATGCGTAATAAATTCGTGAATGACGCCTGCTGGCAGCCGATGGGCCGGGCTAGGTAGATTCGGATCGGCATAGCGCCCGCCCTCTCGAATATTGAGCGCCATGCGGACTTCGACATCTCGAATATTACCGAGCGTCCCCGCTTGAATCAGCCGATCAATGGCTAAGATTGGCTCGTTAAACCGATAGTTGTGATCTTCAATTACGTAGCGATCGCGCTCCTGTGCAAACGCCAACACCTCTTGCAGCTCTTCGTAGCTGGTGGCCACCGGTTTCTCGCAGATAACGTGAGCACCGGCCTCTAAGCAGTCCATCGCCAGACGCTTGTGGGTGTGAGGCGGCGTCAAAATATGCACGATATCAGGCTGTGCCGCTTCTAGCATCTCTTTGTGACTGGTATAGGCTGAGGTGGCCTGATAGCGCTCGGTATTGTACTCTGCAGCAATGGGCGACAGATCGCAAATGCCCACCAGCGAAGCCATCGGCGATTGGCTTAAAAAAGACAGATGCTCTTTTGAAATGACGCCAGTCCCAATGACTGCAGATCGGAGTACTTTTGACATAGTCCCAATAACTTAGTCTTAATAACTTACAAGGTCTAGAGCGCCGAGAGCCAGCAAAGGCTAGCTCAGCGTTTAGGAAGCCGCATTCAAGCCCCCCCTGGCATTCCCTGAGGGACGCCTGCCGCCTAGCCGCAGCGTCAGCGGCACAGTACCTAGCTGTACAAGCACCGCTGCAGCACCTTTGCAGCCACCGCAAGCAGCACTGCCAAACTGTAGAAATTCTAGCTAAATAGATAATTCAATAAGCTACTAAAGCTTTTGACAGCACTCAGACGACAAAGTTCCGAGGCGATAGCCTTGAAGCGACCAGTTTTTAGCCTGATGTTCGTTCAAGTCGGCAGTTGCTTGGCGCTTGCCTTTAATCAGACACTGCCACTGATATCGTCGTAGAAACTGACGAAATTCCAAATCGTCATAGCGCGTCTGCCGCGTCAGCATTGACTTGAGATAGCCCGCCAGCATCATCACACCCCCCACCACCAGCGGCGGTGCCATCATGCGGTATACCGCACTGGCCAGCATATAGAGCGGTCCTGTGCCCATAAAGTATTGACCCGAGCCATGACGCAGCCTGCCAGTTGAGATACTCTTATGGCTTGAACCCATGGGTCGCAGGTGCGTAAACCTCAGGTCAGGATCATCCCAGCTGCAAGCAATCCAGCCCTTCATCCGACAGCGGTGACAGTCAATCCCATCCCACATTACCTGTCTGACAAAGCCGCCGATCTGCTCAAAGCAGGCCGTCCGGTAGAACTTGATCATGCCGACCGAGGTTTCATCGCCGCAGCGCTCGCTGACCAGCTTGCCATCTTTGCCGAGAAAGTAGGGCTTGCCGCTGCAGGTACCCAGCCGAGGATTGGTTTCCATACGCTGCATCAGCTGCTCAAAATAAGTCGCAGGAATGTCTAGATCGACATCGAGCTTACAGACGTAATCGTAGTCGCTCGGATCAATCGTGCTATACCCGGCATAAAAGGCTTCAATCACGCCCGGCCCAACGCTGCGCTCGCCTCGATTATCTCTACGAATGATTTCAATAAAGGGATACTGGCTAGCAGCAGCGGCAATAATTTTCGGCGTCTCGTCCGTTGAGCCATCGTCAACAATGATCCATTTAGCAGGGAGAACGCTCTGCTTCGCGATCGCATCAATAGTGGTTTGAATATAGGCGGCTTCGTTGCGACAGGGGCTAATCAGGATATATCGTCTTGTCGACACCGTAAATGATCTCCTAATAATCTCCTAGTAAGGGCAGGTAAGGACGGGCTTAATTGCGATGGCGAGCAGCGCTAGCGTCAGAGAGCAGCGGCACCGGCGGGCGCTCGGCAGCCGCCAGCGCGTACTCGCGAGACTGAGAATCAGGCATATATTCGCTAGAATCTACCTTCGTATCAACGCCGTTTGCCACCAGGCCTAAGACCGTTGCGCCGGAGCGCTTTAACAGCTTCTTCGCAGCGATCGCGCTATCGTGAGTCACCATGCGCGGCCGCATCACCAGCAGAATACCGTCAGCCATATTGCCCAGCACGGCCGCATCGGCATTGCCGGTCAGCGGTGGGGTGTCAATAATAATGTAGTCAAACTCCTGGCTGAAGGTGGTAACCAACGAAGCCATACGCTCGGAGTCGATCAGCGCCATTGGGTTAGGGGGAACGACGCCAGCCGTTAGCAGCGTCAGGTTTTCGCTGATCGGCTGCATGGCGTCTGCTAGCTTGCCCTCACCGACGAGAACGTGGCTCAGACCGGTGGCATTGACCACGTTCCAAAGGTGGTGCTGATCGGGCGATCGCATATCGGCATCAATCAGCAGCACCCGTCGATCGGTTTGAGCAATTGAGGCAGCCAAGTTAGCGCAGACTTCTGATTTGCCCTCACCGTGAGCAGAGCTG
>JAAHIA010000179.1 GCA_010671975.1 Leptolyngbya sp. SIO4C1
TTCCGAGCTTCATCATCAGCATCTCGGCATCAAGTCTGGCATTCATTCCTTCTTGCGTTTCAACGACAATTCCAATCTCAAAGGCATTGCCTGCGGAGATAAAACGAGCGGCACTGCTAAGAATCGCATCTTCAAACTGATAACGTTCCTCTTCCCGCCGGAGAATGGCTAGGATTGCCGAACTATCGATAACCATTATTCAGGTAAACCGTATTCGTTATAGCCAAGAATTTCATCATCGCTTCGTGAGTCACGCACAGGATGCGAATTGAAGCGGCTAACAATGGCTTCAATTTCCTCCTTTAGAACAGCCTTCGTATCGTTGCTTCGCAAGGCCATTAGGCGGTCACGCATTGAGGTTACAATTGCTTCTGTTTTGCTCTCACCGGTCAATGCTGTAATCTGTTCAACCAGTTTATCAGCGTTGCTATTTCTAATATGTAGGGCCACTAAATCCTCATTGATGTATGTGTGTAATTTCGTATATATATGTACATCTTATAGTCAGCTGAATCAATCAAAAATATCTACTTTCTTAAACAGACATCATCGTTTTGGCCCTCGCCTTTGCCGCTTCTGCTCGTGTTTCGGGCCAGTGTCGGTCGCTAGTTCTAATCTGTCGAGACGCTGCTCGTGGCCGAGGCCCCGTCGCTGCATTTCCAGCCGCTTAGCTGTTTAGTCCCACAGTGTGGAGGAATCATGTATAAAGAGATTCCAACCAGGGAGGCATTATGGGACAGATACTGCACGGAAGCGCCCGAACGACGGAGGTCACCCGTCGAGCAATACAAAATAGTCAAGAGAGCCTGAAGGCTTTATCTGAGAAGCACGGGATCAACCACAAGACAGTGTCCAAATGGCGCAAGCGTGACTTTGTTCATGATGCACCGATGGGACCGAAGACGCCGCGTTCAACGGTGCTTTCACCGGAGGAAGAAGCGATGTGCGTGGCATTCCGGCAGCATACATTGCTACCGTTGGATGACTGCCTGTATGCTTTGCAGTCATCCATCCCGAACCTATCCCGCTCTGCCTTGCACCGCTGTTATCAGCGCCACGGGATCAGCCGCCTACCGGATGTGGATGGCGATAAGCCGAAGAAAAAGAAGTTTAAGAAATATCCGATCGGCTACTTTCACATCGACATTGCCGAAGTGCGAACGGAAGAAGGAAAACTCTATCTGTTCGTCGCAATCGACCGAACCTCAAAGTTTGCGTATGTGGAACTGCATGAACGGCAAACTAAGATGATCGCCGCCGACTTCCTGCGCAATCTAATTGCCGCCGTTCCCTATAAACTCACCCATATTCTGACCGATAACGGCATCCAGTTCACGAACCGCAAAACCGATAAATGGGCGTGGGCGCATATCTTCGACCGTATCTGTGCGGAAAACGGCATTGAACACCGCCTCACCAAAGTCAAACATCCCTGGACCAACGGACAGGTGGAACGCATGAACCGCACGATCAAAGACGCCACCGTCAAACGGTATCACTATGGCTCGCATGAGCAGCTCAAGGAACACCTGTACGCCTTTATGATGGCCTACAACTTTGCGCGAAGGCTGAAAACCCTCAAAGGTCTCACACCCTACGAATATGTTTGCAAAATATGGACAAATGAACCAGAGCGGTTTAACGTTGATCCATTCCTTCACACCGTGGGACTAAACACTTAGCCTCTTTCGCCTGCCGTACACCAGGGGCCTTCAAGGTAGGAATGACCAGCATTTCTAGGTATTTTGCTTGATGCTCCGGCGTGGGAAGAGCGGCGGCTACCGGGCTGTGTTCAGCAACCGCTTTGTTGATGCTGTTCCAGCTATACCCAGCAATGCGCAGCCGAACGGCAATATCAGCATCGGTTTCCGGGCTCAAGACGGCTTCCTCTCCTTTCACCTCTGCTTGTCGGCTGAGTTCTTTGGCATATTCTCGTTTAGCGCTGCCGTAGTAACCGCCGCGCTTCTCCCAAAAGTCGCTGTGCTCGGCATCTTGGTCGTGCCGCATTCGATGGGCTTGCTTCAGTTTGAAGCGGCTGTTGTCAGACTGCCGGGCAGCCTGTTTGAGGACGGCCACAAGGTCGCCATCCAGTTCGGCGATACCCACTTCGCCATGATTAGGATTGTCGAGGGTAATGTTGGCATTTCCCTCATCAAAAGAAGGCCGGTAGCGAGGTTGATAGCCGCGAGCGAGGTCATGCCGCACCTCGAAGGCGGAATACTTGCCGAACTGAGCTTTTGTATTTTGTCGCTCAGACGGCGGCCCTTGCGCTTTGGGCGGTGCTTCAGGGCGATCAATCGGTGTCTTAGGGGTGCTCCTTTGCTCTGTAGAGGGAGATCGCACCGGTGCGGGTTTAGCGGCTGCTTTGTCTGAAGGGAGACGCTTCTTCACCTGCACCCTAGTCTGGTGCTGCTCGTATCGCTTATAGACCCGGTCAACGATACGCCGGATAAACGACACCCGCCGCATCGGCGTCTCTTCCATGAGTTCCGGGCTGGCTTGTGCGATCGCGCGCCGGGCCTGCAGCCGGGTATACCCCCGCTTTGCCAGCCGTTCTGCTAACCAGCGGTCGGCATAACGGTAATAGCCCCTGCCCTTTTGCAGCAGCCGCTCTTTCAGCCCGGTTCGATACGTCTTGAGGGGGGTATCTTCGTTTTGGCTGTCCGCATTCAGTGCTGCATCAATGCGGCGCTCGCGCTCTTGCTCGGCCTGGTGGCCGTCATAGGTTTGCAAGACCTGCAAGGTGGTTTGAGAGAGGCCCCAATCGGTTAAGTCATCCTGGGATGCCGACCGGGGCCTTAGTCGGTCTCGCTCGGTCTCCGCAATTCGTTGCCAATGCAACATTTGTTCAATCAGGTCGCGCTGATCCTCATTGGCTATTGGTTGCTGTGATCGCTCACTCTTATCAGCAGGCACAGCCTGCCCTTTCCCCGCTGCCCGCCTTGCGGCAGCACCTGTGTCCTCGCTTGCGGTTCGCTGACTCTCTAGCCACAACCGCGCTTTTCTGACGGTGCGATCGCAATAATCTTCCACATGCCCCGCCTTGCGGGCCTCCAGATTCGGACTGCCATAGCGCAGCGCCCAGGCCACATCGAGATCGGTATGGCCGCGCCGTTGGGCCGCTTGACACATCCTGAAATCCACTCGACTTTCATCATTGCCATAGCGCTCAGCAAACTCCGGCCACTGTCTTTCAAACCAATCGCGTAGCTGGCTGGCCCGTTCTGATGGAGCCTCTTCCGGCACCACAATCGCTCCTGCCCTATCCAGCCGCGCCAGAGCCTTACGATTGGCCGCAACTTGTGCTTCAGCCTGCTGCACAATTGCAGCGCCCTGCTCGGCCAGACGACCGTTATACTTCTCCAGCAGGACAAACGGCTGCTGGCCGTCTTTGCGGATATGCTGCGGCTTCTGATTGGTGAACCCAGCCAGACGGCCATAGTGCATGAAGTCGGCACTGGCCGGGTCACCGCCATAGCGCTCGGCCAGGAGCCGCGCCACTTCTGTGGCGGTTTCGGCGTTGAGTGGTTGTTCACTCACACGTACCCAGGCTTGATTGTTGCCGTCGCTGGTCAGCGTCACCACGGCAGGTTTAAGCCCGTCAGCAGCCAGTCGCTTTTCCCAGCCGATGCCTTCTAGATCATCGATTAAGATGAGCCCGCTGTTTCTACCGTCTCTTGGATCGGGGCGCACATAGATATCGGCCCCGTTGCGGTTCTGATTTTTCAGCCAGGACAGCTTGGGCACATCCTGAGTTAGTGGGTCGCGGACCAGCAGCTGCTCAGCCGTCCAAAACCGGCGCAGCATACGCCGCCTGCCATTGGCATCAGGCGGCTGCAATATTCCAATGTCATAGCGCTCAGCCCCCATCCCCTTGAGCTGACGCTCAACGGCGGTGCGGGTGCGATCGCGGTAAGTCTGCTGAGCCATCTCTTTGCTGGTCGCCATAACGCTGCGGACATCTTCCCGCTGGACGGCTTCCTGCTCTGCCGCCAGCTGACGTTTCAGCGCTGCGATCTGCTGAGTTAGATCAACAATGTTATCGTTGTCAGCCTGAATCTCGCGATTCAGTTCGCCTACTTCAGTAAACATGCCCTGGCGTTCGAGATTGGTCGCCTGTCGGCCCATGTGAATGCCGGGTTTGATATCCAGGCCCTGGTCCTTGTAGCTGCGATGGTTAACCCGAATCTCCAGGCCTGAGCGCTCCAACCCCGCATTCAAAATCAAGGCCCAGCGTTCGCGGATTTTGGTGACTTCCTGCGGCCCGGTCACCTTGTCATCCAGAATGCGGGTTTTCTTGCCCAGGCCCTCGGCAGTGACGGTGCGGGTGGTAAACAGCAAATGGGCATGATGGTTGCGCTGATCGCCTTTCTTATCAGGCTCATGCCAGGCGATATCAACGGCGACGTTGTATTCTTTGGCTAGCCACTGACCAAGCTCGCGGGCGGTGCGTCGCTGTTCTTCTTCTGAGAGCTGATGGGGGAAGCAAGCGATCACTTCACGGGCAATGCGGGCGTTGCTCTTTCGCTCAGCCTGCTCGGCGGCATTCCACAGCTGTGAGCGTTCACTAATCCAGGTGACCTCTGCAGGCGCGATCAGCTCGGTCGCTTTGACGCCGGTACGCTTTTGGTAATCGTGCGTTAACCCCGTGCGCTCATCATAGATACGCTCGCCTGCTCTGTACGCTGCAGCCGCCGTCGCGCTCGCACCCGTGCTGCGGCCCATCGGGCGCACCGCACACCGATAATATCCAACTGCTGCGACCGCTGCTGCCGCCATAGGCTCTCCGCCGTTTGAGGAGCGCAGTGCAAACTTGTTTGCGTAACTGCGCTGTTAGGGATTCCGCTTCGCGTTGCTTCGCTGCATCGCCTAACAGGATTCTAGCAAACCCGGAATCCCTTTCTCTCGACTCTCGTGCAACCGCAATATACTGAGACTAGATAAACACAACGGAGAGTAGCGGCATGACCTCCCGTGTTCAAAAGCTTGAACAAAAGCTGGCGCAGCTTCAGGCGCAACTCGACCAGGCCAAGGCTGTCGAGCGGGCCAAAGAGCGCAAGCGGCGCACCCGTCAGAGCATTATTGGCTTTACCACCTTGCAAGCCTGCTTGGAAAACGGGATCGAAATTCACCTTAAGACCCCTGAGGATTTGATCCGTTTTCTACAGCAAAACGTCAGAGGAACCAGCAACCGTAAGACCTGGGGATTCGATGGCTCACTCTCGGAAAACGCCAATGATAACCGCCCTACTTCCAAAAAGCAGACAGCCAAGAAAACGGCACCGAAAAAGGCCAAGTCTGAAAAACCAGTGGCTAAAAAAGAAGGAGCAAAAGGGACGGAAAAAAAGGTGCTCCGTGAAGGAGCAGATCAGAATGAGTTAATAAAGGAGTTCAATCTTTAGGATGTGACCCGTACGGATCACATAGCATCCTTCATCGCCGTTAGGGCAATCAATCTATGACGACCGTTGGCCTGGAGGGCAAGCAAAATCTTAGCTGGCTCAGGCAGCCTCATCGTCTTCATGATCAGGGACCCACTTCACGGCCTTCCTGAGATCGCACATACAACCAATGGCGAGACCGGCTTTACCCCAAACTTTATTGAGGCATTCGGGACAGGTGTAGGCGACTTTCTTATCGACCTTCGCTTTGATCCGTTGCGGCGCACCGGACACCCACGGCATTTTGTAATTCTCAGGCATGTCTTTCACCGCCTGCTCAAACGGACTGTCTGGCATGATGCAGTGCTTCAGCCATTTGCCCGTTGAGCGCCCGCCTGGCTCGCCGGTGTCGGTAAGCTGAATGCCGAGGGATTTGAGTTTATCGGACAGTTCCCGGTTGCAGTAGCCCTTCGACGGAGACGGTGTACCGAAGTCATGCTGCCACTGGTAGCCCATTCCCTTCACCAGCAAGGCCATCACATCGGGGAACGGGTTGGATAAGAATGAAGGGTTTAGGGCAATGTCGTGCAGCATCTTACCGCCCTTGCCTTTCCAGGAACGGGCGTTGAAGAAGACGCCGGAAAGCGCCCGCACCGAAAATCCCAGATGACAGTGCTCCAGCTGCCCGCCGAACAGTCGGTCATTGAAGTGATCGTAGGCGAATTGGTAGCTGCTGAACTGCTCCAAGGTAGGCGTTAGACCGGGATATTCCTCTTTTGACACCATGCCTCTCTGTCTCAAACGTTGGGCTACTCTGGGTCATGTTGAACGGGGTTGCAAGGGGTCAATGCTTGGAGAGGTGGAGGGTTCTGAGGCGTACACAAGGGGGCTGCGACTAAGGTCGCCTAGCAGAAAAAGGCAGGGCTAGGCCCTGCTGATGGCATCAGCCTTGTAAAAGCAAAGACTGTAAGCGTTGTTTCGCAAGGGCGAAGTATTGGGGGTCTTTCTCGATCGCAATGCATTCACGTCCCGCCGATTTAGCCGCTATGGCCGTTGAGGCCGAACCGGCAAATGGGTCTAAAATCGTATCACCAGGACGTGAGTAGGCTTTGATAAAGGTACTCAGCAGCTCTACTGGTTTTTGGGTCGGGTGTAGTTTATTGCCGCTGTAGGGCATTTCTAAAACACTGCGAGGAGCTTTGGCACTAGAGAGCCTTGGATGCCCTTTGGCCAGCAGGTAGGCATTCTCATGGTGTGATGCTGTAAACCCGCGTTTAGAGGCATATTTTTTGACACAGGCAAAGTGTCCGACTGGACTGAGGCCGAGCGTCATCCAAACCTGCATAAAATGCTGAATTTTATGCCAGCCGTAGAAGCTGACAATAAACGCATTATTTTTGAGAACACGTGCTATTTCTTGAAACGCTGGATAGACCCATTTCTTGCAGGTATCCCCCATGATCTTGCGCCCATCTCTGGCGGTGTAGTTCACCAAGTACGGCGGATCGGTCACGACTAAGTCGATGCTTTGACTGGGGAGTGTTTTCAAGATGGTGATACAGTCGCCTAGAATCAGACGAGACTGCGGTTTGGGATATGGGCGGGACTGAAAAGTATTGGTTGCTTGGGTCATCATTGACTTTCCTTCTTTGAGAGGTTTATGGAGATAAGAGGTATGAGCGAGAGGCTTGTGCGACGGTTTCCCATCACCGTGGCAGCGAGGCTGCTTCAATTCGATGAATAACGAGGCTGGCATCCCGAAAGACGCGCTTTCTGCCGTCAACTATCGCCTCTTGTCGCCGATAGGACAGCGAGCCTTCGAGCGTGACACGATTGCCTTTTCTTTGGCTGGTCGCTTGGGTTACGGCTGAGGAAGTGAAGGCAAAAGCCGTGTGCCAAACCGGCGCTTTCTGCTGCCACTGGCCGTTTTGATCCTTGTAGCTGTCGGTCGTGGCGATGCTGAGGCGGACGTATTGCTGGCCGTTGCTGTTGGTGCGGATTTCCGGGTCGGCTCCCAGGTTGCCGGTGAGCGTTGTGAGGTTATTTGTTGCCATGTGAAACTCCTTTTGCTGGGGTGAACTCATGGCTTTGGGCAATGGGCCGTTTATCTACCGGGTTCTGTCTCAAGCAAAATTGCGGAGGTGGCTCCAGCGGAAACCGTCATTTTGCTTGAGGCAGGTTCCGGCGGCCCATACAAAGCCGCAATGATGTTCAATCCCGGCCACAAAAGGCAGTCGAACTGGCAAACACTGAGTGTCTCACCTGATATCGGCGATCGGAGCGGATGGGAGTGGAATCACTCCACAACAGCCCGCGATCGCAGATTCGCCTCCCCTGGCCCCATTGCAATCGCGCTGCAAGCTGATTTAAGGGCCGTGGGATGGGTGCAAGTGATGCTTGTCTAGGGTAGATAGCCAGTAGAGCAGACAAAGCATCTGAAGGCGCTTAGAAAGGGAATGACGTGGAAACCATCAAGCGAATAGGCTGCCGTATGACTGGAGGTGTGATAGGTATTAGTCTGCTGCTGGTGCTCACTGGGTGCGATCGCATCGCAAACCCTGGCCAGACAGTGCAAGGATACGGTCGGGTTATCGACGGAGACAGTCTGATTGTCGATAGTAAAAAAATCCGGCTGTGGGGTATTGATGCCGTCGAGCTGAATCAGACCTGTACACGCAACGGCCAGCCCTGGCGCTGTGGTCAAGCTGCAAAGACGGCACTGGCTCGTAAAATCGATGGGGCTTCCCTCACCTGCCGACGGCAGGACCGCGATCGCTATGGCCGCATCGTTGCCGAATGCTTTGTCAGCAAGTACAGCGTCAATGGCTGGATGGTCAGACGGGGCTGGGCTTTGGCTTACCAGCGCTACTCGGCTAAGTTTATAGAAGATGAGCGAGCGGCTAAACGCGACCGACTTGGCTTGTGGCAGTCCCGCTTTGAGAAGCCTTGGAACTGGCGTCGTGGAACTAACTAAGGTCAAACTTTGGCTGAATATTCAGGCAGAAAGCAAGTTTATCGCTCGCAATGAGAACACTGTCCGACGTATCGTTGAGACAGTCTACTTTGCTGATCTTGAACTACGGCCAGAAGATATCGGCGGTTGGGAGTACGAGTTGACTTTCAGGCATACCAACCGGGCTGATTTGGAAGACCAAATCACAAACCTGCTGAATAAGATAAGTTCTTCTGCTGATTCTTATGACTGCTTTATCGAGGCGGATGTTTTGGAACCTGAGGATTTAAGAGTGTAGAGCTGCGATGCTGAAACCGTAGTCGGTTTTTGAATGATGGATTTTGGGAAGTGTCCGTGATGTTCCGATAGTGAGCTGTCTTGCTACGCCTGAGTCGCTATTCCTCTGAAGATAGACGGGGAGTCAGAATTCATGCCGCACATCAAAGTTTTCCACAGCGCCATAGCGTTAGTTTTTCGTTAATTAATTATTTGTTAATAAGTTACAGAATATATTTGTTAACAAGTTACAGGATATATAACGCACTGATTCATATCGTGGAATCAGGAACTATCGTCCGCGATGTTCCGATAGTTTGTCCGCGATGTTCCGATAGTGAGTGTCCGCGATGTTCCGATAGTTTGTCCGTGATGTTCCGACAGTGAGTGTCCGCGATGTTCCGATACTTTTGTCCGTGATGTTCCGATAGTGACAAAAGTTATCCACAATTTGCTAATGGATTGGCAGCAGTATATTTTTTGCAGAAAGCCATAAATGCCTTATCAGGATTATTAGGTCTTTTCTTTTCTTTTGCCCAATCTTTCCATGCATTTAGGACGAAATCTATGTCATATCCGGGGTGCAGCCTCTTAGCCTCACGCAGCACATGACCATCGGCACATTTTGGGAGCATCTTGTCAGGAACCGAGCAGCCCCGCCTGACGGGCCGCGCATTGCTGCTGGGGAATG
>JAAHIA010000018.1 GCA_010671975.1 Leptolyngbya sp. SIO4C1
GCCCTTTACCCGTCGCGAGGTGCTTCAGGCGGTGGAGACGCGGCTGCAGCGGCAGTCAGCGCAGCAACAAACGGAGCGTACTCAGGTCCAAACGCTGCAGCAGGAGATTGAGTCGCTGCGCACCTCGCTAAGTGAGGAGCAAAAGGCACTTTTTCAATCCATTCGCACCCGGCTGAAGGAGACGATTGCCAGACTTAATATCGCAAACAGCATTCTTAAAACGCTGCCGCCTAGCGAACAGCGCGAACGCAGCATATCTCTGCTGCATAACGTTTGCGCGGCTGAAGTGAAGCTACTGATGCAGATTCCTAACTTTGATCCGGCCTTTGATGATCTTTGGTAGAGGCTCTCGCTAGCGCTGCAGCTCGCGAAACTCGTAGATGACCACGCCTGAGTCTGGATCGTTCGTGACATCGACGTAGCCTGAGCGCACCATCACCCTGAGCTGCTGTTCAATCGTCTGAAAATCTTTGCCCGTGGCAATGACGCCCTGAGTCACCGTGAGGCGACCGTGGTTGGCCTGGGCTAGCTTCAGCAGCTGAATCATTAGCGGCTCGGGGGGCTCAACCACGACTGCAGGCACCGTTTGATAGCCCGAAAGGTCGCGACCATAGACCCGTCGGGCGCGCTGCTCTGCCATCTCTGGAATCAAGATCAAGTCGATGAACTGACCCAGACCAAACATGCCAAAGGTAATAAACCAAAGGATACCTGAGGCAATTTTGCCATTGTAGAGTCGATGCAGCCCGGCGAACCCGAAAATGAAGCCTAGCCAGAGGAGATAGCTCGTTGCTTTGCGATCGCGTAGGTGAGCCTGGTAGTGAGCTAAGGGGTCGGCGGATTTCATAGCGATTGGTGCAGAATGCCTCTTCCTCTACACTACAAACAGATTCGATTTTTGACAGCCGGCAGTGGCCAGCTTAATATCCGAGGACGGAATTTCGGCTAGAACAAAAAAACAGGGTCCGCAGACCCCGTTTGATGGCAAAGACAATATGACAGAGAAAAGACGAAAGAAGTTCTTAAGCTAGAAAGGCCGCTAGAAAGACTGGCGAGAGACCAGCTTTTCAAAATCAGCTTGAGTCTGATGTAGCAGCGTTTCACGCCGGTCGCCTCGCTGCTGCAGGCGCGGCACTAAGTTGCGTGCCTGTAGCGCCATATGAAGCTGAAGGTGAGCAACATAGTCACTAAAGTCTTCACGGGCAGAAAGTTCACCAGCAGACGGTTGATAGGACGACACGGGTTTAATTTCTCCAGCTTGAACCACGGTAAAGAAGTTAACACGCGCTGCGGTATTGGTTAACAGAAATGCAACGAAGCTTAACGTCTGGTGACAAACTTGCCTCACAATCGCGGCCCGTCATGCGAGAATGAGGAGCGCTGATTCGATCGGCGCTGGCTCCTGTTGGCTCGTTTTATTTAACAATGTAATCAGCCTCAATTAATCAGCCTCAATTGAGTCCATTTAACGGGTCCATTATTTAGTTCATATTTAGTTCAAAAGTAAATCACTGTGAAAGCCATCGTTGTTGGCAGTGGTGGCCGCGAGCACGCGCTTGCCTGGAAGCTACTGCAGTCTCCTAAAATTCAAGAAGTGATCTGTATTCCAGGGAATGGCGGCACCGCGACGCTGCCTGGCTGCCGCAACCTAGCGCTCTCAGTGGATGATTTTGAAGGCATTGCTCGGTTTGCCCTAGTCAACAACGTAGCCCTAACCGTGGTGGGGCCAGAGCAGCCGCTCGCCGAGGGGATTACGGACTATCTGCAGGCTCAGAGCCTGAAGGTGTTTGGCCCCACTCAAGCAGGCGCTCAGATTGAGGCCAGCAAAGCCTGGGCCAAGGCGCTCATGGCCGAAGCCAAGATTCCAACTGCTGCCTCGGCTGTCTTCACCGAACTGGCGCCGGCCCTGGCCTACCTAGAGGAGCAGGGAGCGCCTATCGTGGTCAAAGCGGACGGTCTTGCAGCGGGTAAGGGGGTGACGGTTGCCGCTACGCTAGAAGCTGCCAAAGCCGCTGTTGAAGCAGCGCTGGGTGGTCAGTTTGGCGCCGCCGGCTGCCAGGTAGTGATTGAGGCTTACTTAGAAGGCCAAGAAGCTTCGGTGCTGGCGGTGACTGATGGTAAGACAATTCGACCGCTGCTGCCAGCCCAAGATCACAAGCAGATCGGCGAAGGGGATACCGGTCCGAATACGGGCGGGATGGGGGCCTATGCGCCGACTCCGGTCTTGCCACCTAGTCTCTTAGAGCAGGTGCAGCGCGATATTCTAGACCCTGCGATCGCAGCCCTGCGCGATCGCGGCATTGACTATCGCGGCGTGCTCTATGCCGGACTGATGATCACATCGACCGGCGAGCTGCAGGTGATCGAGTTCAACTGTCGCTTTGGCGATCCAGAAACGCAGGCGGTGCTGCCGCTGCTGCTGACGCCGCTAGAAGATGTTTTGCTGGCCTGCTGTGAACAGCGCCTGGCCACGCTGCCGGCGTTTGACTGGCAGCCGGGCTGTACCGCCTGCGTGGTGATGGCCGCCGAAGGCTACCCAGAGCGCTACCCCAAAGGCATGGCCATTGAAGGTTTAGCGGCTGCCGCTGAAAATGCCGTCGTCTTTCACGCGGGTACCAAGCTGGAAGGCGGCACGGTGAAAGCTAGCGGCGGTCGGGTCTTGGGCGTTACGGCTACCGGTCCAAACTTCGATGCTGCGATCGCCCGAGCCTATCGCGCCGTCGAACAGATTCAGTTTGAGCATCGCTACTATCGCCGCGATATCGGCCATCGCATTCAGGGGCTGATTGCTCAGGAATAGTTCGCTATTCTGAGCGGGAGTCCAACTTTATCGTCAATTGCCCGCCGCTGAGTGAAACCTGCAGGTAACATTAGAGACAACCCGGTCCGCTAGGCGGCGTTGCTAAGCCCCCATGATCCAATTTCTTAGCCAACTCAAAGCCTTAATCATCCGCTGGTGGGGTGACTTTACCCTGCAAACTCGGCTGATGGCAGGCGCGACGCTGATGGTATCGCTAATTACAAGCGGGCTGACTTTTTGGGCGGTCAACACCATTCAGCAGGACGCTCGCCTCAACGATACCCGCTTTGGCCGCGATCTGGGGCTGCTGCTAGCGGCCAACGCCGCGCCGCTGGTCGAAAGCCAGGATCTTACTGAGCTGGCTAGATTTTCCTACAGCTTCATTCAGAGCACGTCTAGCGTACGCTATATGCTCTATGCCGACCAAGACGGCGAAATTTTCTTTGGTATTCCCTATTCAGAGGCTTCGGTACAGAACTCGCTGATGCTGCGACGGCGCATGCAGCTGCCCGAAAACTATGTTAAAAACGCCGATCTGCCGATGGTGCGGCAGCATCTGACGCCGGCGGGCGAAGTGACCGATGTCTTTGTGCCCCTCAACTACGAAGGGCGCTATCTGGGCGTGCTGGCGCTCGGCATTAACCCTAATCCAACCGTGGTGGCCTCTTCGCACCTCACTCGCGACGTCACCATTGCTGTCTTCGTCTCGATCTGGGTGATGGTGATTTTAGGCGCGGTGTTTAATGCCTTAACCATCACGCAGCCGATTAAAGAGCTGCTGACAGGTGTTAAGAATATTGCCGCAGGTAACTTTAAGCAGCGGATTGATCTGCCCTTAGGTGGCGAGCTCGGCGAGCTGATCCAAAGCTTTAACTTTATGGCTGAGCGATTAGAGCGCTATGAAGAGCAGAATATTGAGGAGCTGACGGCTGAAAAAGCAAAGCTGGAGAGCCTGGTCGCGACGATTGCCGACGGCGCTATTTTGCTGGATGCCGATCTGCATGTGGTATTTGCCAATACGGCCGCGCGGCGCATCTTTGGCTGGGACCCGATGGCGCCGCTAGCAGGGTCAATTTTGCAGCACCTGCCCGAAGCGGTCTGCCTGCAGATGACTCGCCCCCTCTATCAGGCAGCTGCCGGCGACTCAACTGAAAACATGCAGTTTCGGATTGCTCTGAGTGAGCCTGTGAGCCGCACCGTGCGCGTGCTGCTCAATTCAGTCCTCGACCAGTCGCGCGAGCATGTCAGAGGCATCGCCATTACGGTGCAAGATATCACGCGCGAGGTGGCGCTCAACGAAGCTAAGAGCCAGTTTATCAGCAACGTCTCACACGAGCTGCGCACGCCGCTGTTCAATATCAAGTCTTTCATCGAAACGCTGCACGAGTTTGGCGAAGAACTCAGCGAAACCGAGCGGCGCGAATTTCTTGAAACCGCCAACCATGAGACCGATCGGCTGACGCGACTGGTGAATGACGTGCTCGATCTTTCACGCCTGGAGTCAAACCGCCGCTATCAGTTTATTGCTCTCGATGTGCAGCCGCCCATTGAGCAAACGCTGCGTACCTATCAGCTCAATGCGCGCGATAAAGGCATCACCCTAGAGCAGGACATCGAGACGAATCTGCCGCCGGTGCTGGGCAACTACGATCTGCTGCTGCAGGTGCTAGGTAACCTGGTGGGCAACGCGATGAAGTTTACTGAGTCGGGCGGGCGCGTTGTCATTCGAGCCTATCGAGCACCGGCAGCGAGCCACCCGACTCGCAGCGTCCGCATTGAGATTGGCGACAGCGGTTTGGGCATTGCCACAGAAGATCAAGAAGCCATTTTTGATCGCTTCTTCCGAGTAGAGAATCGAGTGCACACCCTAGAGGGCACTGGGCTGGGGCTATCGATTGTCAAGAATATTGTGGAAAAACACAGCAGCCAGATGCACCTGGCCAGTGAAGTGGGTACAGGCACCACTTTCTGGTTTGATCTCGCCGTCTATGAGGACGCCATCCCTGCGATCGCGCCTAGCGACCTGGCAGTGACTGCAGCGTCAGATGCCGATGCTCATGCTGCAGCCCAAGCGGGGGGCCACACCGATCGCGCCCATGCCGACCATACGGACACACGCGCCGACGCGCCTTCGGTTGCAGAGTCGCATCGCGCTCTGATATAGCCCGGCTAGCTGACGCTGCTCTCATTTAGCCCGATCATATTACACTCCGTTGCAAATACCGCCGCCTGGCCGATGGCCAAGCCATTATGAGAAATGAGAGAGGAGCGGACAAGTGCCATTTTGTCTGTGAAACTTTGCTATGGTCCATCTCACCTCTCCTCGTCAGCTCAAAATCAAGGCTATTTTCCCCCTGTTTGAGCGGCTGTGCAGTCTCTTCCGCCAGCGCACCGTTCAGCTACAAACGCAAGCGACTAACTATTGGCTCAACCGCCAGCTACCCCGGCTAGCGCACCAGACCTGCGCAGTCTACCTTGGTGAGACCGGTGAAGCGTCTCAGGCTCGCTGCCGCGAACTGCTGCAGATGCAGCTAACGCTTAGCCCGCTCCAGCTCAAGCGATTTTTACAAACACAGATCGGTCAAACGCTGCTAACCCGGCTGAGTCAGCTAATCCACTGGCCAGCAGATGCGCGCAGCCGCTCGGCGCTGAATCAGGCCCTGCTAGATATGGTGGCTCACACCGAGAAGTTTTCAGTGCTCAGCCTGCTCTATCAGCTATCGCGCACGCTGACGCTGAAGACAGACGAATTTTTGCTAACGGCTAAGCAAGTCGATCTGCTGCTAGAGACGACCGAAGATATCTTGGCGCTGCTACAGACGCTGTCTAGCCAAGATACTGCACCAGCAGCCTTGGCCCTAGCGCCAGATCCGCGCTTGCCAGGTGCCGCTGGAATTGAAAGACGCCTGCTGACGCTGTGCGACAATCAGCGAATGCGCTCGGGCGGCCGCAAATACTCGCGAGAGTTTCGGGTGCTGCTCTACACGCCAACCCAGTGGCAATACCCGCAAGCGCCGGTCGTGGTGATGTCACACGGGCTCGCAGCGCGCCCTGACGATTTGGCCCACTACGCTCAGCATCTTGCTTCTCACGGCTACGTCGTGGCCATTCCTCAGCATCCTGGCAGCGATACTAATCAAGTTCGCGAAATGCTCTCAGGTACGGCTGCAGAAGTCTTTCAGCTGCATGAATTCATTGACCGACCGCTGGATATAACCTGCGTGCTAGATGAGCTAGAGCGGCTGAACCAAAGCCAGTTTGAGCAGCGGCTGAACCTAGAAGCGGTAGGGGTGCTAGGTCAGTCGTTTGGCGGCTACACGGCGCTAGCGCTAGCCGGCGCTAAGATTGACTTTGACCGCTTAGAGCAGGCCTGCCGGCCAGTTTTTGACACGCTCAATCTCTCAATGCTGCTGCAGTGCCGGGCGCTGGACCTACCGCGTCAGGCTACCTCCCTGCAAGATCCGCGCGTGCGCGCTGTGCTGGCGCTCGACCCGATTGGCAGCTATGTGTTTGGTGCCAGCGGCATTGCCAACATCAACATTCCCGTGCTGATTGCCACCGGCAGTGAAGACAAGACCGCTCCAATGGCGCTTGAGCCCATTCAGATATTCCCTTGGCTAACCACAGAGCATGCTTATTTGGCCGTTATTCGCGGCAAGTCTCACATTCACGATATGAGCAAGCTGCTCTCTTCGCTGAAGCTAAAGCTGACGCATGAGACGCCTGCCTTTAAGCTGCATCCGCCGATTATCGATAGCTACTTAGACGGTCTGAGCCTCACCTTTTTTGACGCTTTCCTCACTCAGCAGCCAGCCGCGCGAGACCGGCTCAGCGCTGCCTATACGCGACAGATTAGCCAGCCGCCCTACGATCTATATCTAGTTAAAGGCCAAGATAGCGCTGCTCTAATTCAGCCTTTAGAAGCGTTTCAGCAGCAGCTAGCCGAGCTTGGCAACGTGACCATTCAGCATAGCGAGGGCCTGTTCAATGCCTCTGGCGGCTTTAGTCTCTACTACCAAAGCTGGCTGCCCACAGAGGCGCTGCAGGCAACGCTCGTCATTTTGCACGGCTTGGGTGGTCACAGCGGCCTGTTTGGCAACGTTGTGAAAGCGCTGGTATCGCAGGGAGTCGGCGTCTATAGCTTTGATGCGCGCGGCAGCGGTCGCTCGCCGGGCCAGCGCGGTCATGTCAACCGCTGGCGCGAGTATCGTGAAGATGTGGCCCACTGTTTGGCTATGGTCAAGCTGCAGTGGCCAGATATCCCTTGTTTCTTGATGGGACACAGCCTCGGCGGCATTGTTGCCCTCGACTATGCCATCCGTCACCCAGAGCAGCTAGACGGTCTAATTGTGACCGCTCCGCCGCTGGGCACTAGCGGGGTCTCGGGTCTGAGACTGACCATTGGCCGAGTGCTCTCGCAGCTGTGGCCAAGGTTTAGCCTATCGACCGGTCTTAAGCATGTGCCACCTTCGCGCGATCGCGCCGTGATTATTGCCTATGCGCACGATCCGCTGCGACACTGCCAAGGAACCGCCCGGCTAGCAACCGAGTTTATTCGCACCAACCGCTGGCTGCAGACTCACGCCCTCGAGCTGAAAGTGCCGCTGCTGTTGCTGCACGGCAGCGACGATCGGGTGGCGCTAATTGAGAGCAGCCGCGCCTTCTTCGAGACCCTCACCCTAGCGGATAAAGAGTTTCATGAGTATGCCGGTGCCTATCACGAACTGCACGATGATATCAATCACGATGAAGTGCTATCCGATTTGGCTCGATGGCTTTTGCAGCACGTGACTAGGGCTAACTGCATCAAAGAAAGCTGATTATTGCTCAGATTAAATAGATTTGGCTCTGCTAAAAATGCTCGATTTCTAACAAAAACCTATCTAAAGATAGACCAAGCTGAGAAGAGTTTCCGGCTTACTAAGCGACTTAAAGTAAAGTTTTACAGGCGGCAGAGCGCCTGCTTCATTTAACTTAAATTATTGGCTTAAATATGGCGTGAAAACTGACACTAAATTTCACAATTTGCGGCTATTGGGCTGCTTTAGTCGGTCAATCTAAACCCTTAAGTTTACTTTTATGTAATCTCTGTCTAGACATTATAAGTTGTCCGGATAGAATCGCTATACTGACTGTATGGTTTAGCTACAGCTTGTTAAAAGCATCTCATCATGCATAGCTTTCTATGCATGACTCTATTGCATAACGCTACTGTGCGCGATACTGTTTTCGACGCTATGCGCGACTGTCTTTCCGGCTGATTAGCTGATAAGACTTTTTTGCTTCTCAGACCCACCAGTTCAGGTTTAAACTAGCCTTTTCTATTCATCTGAAACGCAGCCAAAGCTGCTGTCTCACCTTTTGGTAATCAGGCTGAGAAGTCTTTTTATGCGCCCAAACAGCCATTGTCTAAATAATTCGCTCCTTCCACTCTCACAGGCAATGGCTCTTTTAACTACCCTCAGCAAGCTGTAATTCATTTGGCTTGATATAGAGAGAAGAGCATAGGCTCTTTAGTGACATATGGTCGCTCATTGTTCAATTTATTTCGCCCCGAATGCAAAAGGATCGGTGGCACTGGGGCATACCATTCCTGAGCTGCTCGATCGGGGCTGTGAGCTGGCTGCTGGTACCGGAGCCCGGTTTCACCAGTGGACAGCCGGGCAGTGGCAGTCCTGGTCGTTCTCAGCGTTTCGCCAAACAGCAGCGGACTGGGCGGCTGGATTGGCCGCCTGGGGAGTTTCACCGGGTGAGCGGGTGGCGCTGATTATGTACAGCGACGTGCAGTTTGGGTTAGCCGATATGGCCTGTCTGCTATCCCGGCTAGTCACCGTGCCGGTAGAGCCAAGTCAGCCGGCTGCCTCAACGCGATTTATGCTGCAAGACAGCGGCGCTCGTACGGTTGTTGTTTCAAGTCGGGCCTTGCTGCTGCGTCTGCTGCGCCAGCAGGCAATTGCTGAGACCGTCTGCCGCGCCGTGGTTGTTGACGCATCAGAAACTCTCTCGCTGCCGTCTGAGCAACTCCCTGACCGCTTAGAGATTATCACTTCGGCTAGGCTGCGGCAGCTCGGTCAGTCAGCTCCCACGCGACGAGAAATCTATCCCAGTGATTTGGCCACGATTGTCTACACAGCAGACGAATCGGGCGGGCTCAAAGGCGCCATGCTCACCCATGAAAATCTCTCAGCCGACATTTGGGCCGCCTTTAGCAGCATGCCTCGCCTGACGCTGGGCGAAGCCGAAACGGCGCTGTCCTTTTTGCCGCTCAACCATATCTTTGCGCGCGCCTTTCTATACGGTCACTACCGCTACGGCCATCATGTCTATTTTTCAACGCCCAAGCGAGTGATGAAGCACCTACAAGCGGTGCGACCCACCATCTTTATTACCGTGCCGCGTCTGCTAGAGAAGGTCTATGAGCAGGTTGAGGTCTCTGTAAAAAAGACGCGCGGCTGGCGCGGCTGGCTGCTGCGCTGGGGCTGGCAGCTGGCGCAGCAAGAGCAGCTAAGTTGGAGCGCTTATCTACAGCTGTGGATTGCGCGGTGGCTAGTCTTTCGGCCGCTGCGGCAGGCCTTTGGCGGACGACTGCGCTACTTTATCTGCGGCGGGGCAGCGCTGAAGCCGGAGATTGCGATCGCGTTCCACGCGGTGGGGCTACCGGTGAAGCAGGGCTACGGCCTGACTGAAACCAGCTCGGTTGTGAGCTACACGCGCGGTCGCTGGAGCCAGCCGGGCACCGTCGGCGTCCCGATTCCAGGCGTAGAGCTGCGCCTAGCAAAAGACGGAGAGGTGCTGGTCAAGAGCCCCTACACCATGCAGGGCTACTACCACAACCCTGCAGCAACGCAGGCCGTTCTCGACGCCGACGGCTGGTTTCACACCGGTGACTATGGCGAATTTTCACCCGAGGGTCTGTTAAGGCTGTGCGGCTGCAAAAAGCAGCTATTTAAGCTTTCTACTGGCAAATACATTATGCCGCAGCCGATTGAGGCGCAGCTGCGGCAGTCGGCGCTGGTGCAGCAGGCGGTTGTGGTTGGTCCGCAGCAAAAGTTTTGCGCCGCGCTAATTTTTCCTGAACGATCGTCGCTGGCAATTGAGGCTGCCAGCGTGGGCCTCAGCCTGTCGCGAGAGGCGCTGCTGACCAACTCGATTATCCTGGCTCGCTATCAGACCCTAGTCGATCGGATTAACGCCGAGCTGCCGCACTGGTCAACGATTAAACGCTTTTGCCTGCTAGAGGCTCAGCTTGACGCTCAGCTGAGCCGTGCCGAAATCTATCAGCAGTTTGCTGCAGCCATTGATAGCCTCTATCGCGATCGCGACGTCACCGCTGTTGAGCCGCCGGCTGTGCGATCGCGGCTACCGCTGCTGCTGCGGCCGCTGGCCAGCCTGCGCGGCTTTGCTCATTAGAAGATCGCTCATTCAGATGACTTTTACCCATCGTTTTGCCTTTGCCCTTCAGGAGGACACCGTGATGCATAAACCGTTTAGAACGGCCGCCGTGCTGGGTGCCGGCGTCATGGGCACCCAAATTGCCGCCCATCTCGCCAATGCCGGTCTGCAGGTTCACCTGATGGATCTGCCAGCGCCCGGTAAGCATAAGAACGCGATTGTGGCAGGTGCCTTCAAAAAGGCTCAGAAGCTCTCACCGCCAATCTGCTTTACCCAGGCTGCTGCCCGCCGCATTCACCTAGGCAACTATGACGAGCACTTCGCTCGCCTTGCCGACGTCGACTGGGTGATTGAGGCGGTGGTCGAGAACTTGGAAATCAAGCAGCAGCTGATGGCGCGGCTAGAGTCGGTCGTGCGCGATGACGCCGTCATTTCTTCCAACACCAGCGGTTTGCCCATCCATCAGATTGCAGCAGATCGCTCCTTGAGTTTTCAACGGCGCTTTCTGGGCACTCACTTTTTCAATCCGCCGCGCTATCTGAAGCTGCTAGAGCTGATCCCGACTGAGCAGACGGACAAGGCCGTGCTAGCGCGGATGCGCTGGTTTGGTCGACTGCATCTGGGCAAGGGCGCTGTGGTGGCGAAAGACACGCCCAACTTCATCGGCAACCGGATTGGGCTATTTGTCACCTTCCTCGGCATTCAAGCCCTGACTGAGCGGGGCTACAGCATCGAAGAAATTGACCAGCTGACCGGCACGCTGATTGGCCGACCTAAATCTGCCACCTTCCGCACCGCTGACCTGGTTGGGCTCGATACGCTGCTGCACGTGGCTGAGAACCTGTATCCAGCCATTCCGCAGGACGAGCGGCGCGCCCTGTTCCAAGTGCCGCCGCTGCTGCGCAAGCTGGCTGAGACGGGGTCGCTCGGGGCCAAAGCCGGCCAGGGCTTCTACAAGAAAGTGGGCAAAGAGATTTTGTCGATCCATCCCAAAACGCTGGCCTATGAGCCGGCACAGCCCGTCGATCTGCCCGGTGTCGACGCGATTGCCCAGCAGCCTGACCTGGCCGAACGGCTGCGGCAGCTCTACCAGCTGCCAGGGCGAGCCGGCGACTTTTTCCGACAAACGACATTGGCGCTGCTGAGCTATAGCGCCTGCCGCCTGCCCGAGATTGCCGACAGCCCGGCTGCGGTCGATCGCGCCATGCGCTGGGGCTTTGGCTGGCAGCTAGGCCCGTTTGAGCTGTGGGATACGCTGGGTTTCCACCAGGTGCTCTACGACATGCAGGCCGCTGAGCTGAGTATTCCCGACTGGGTGAACAATGTGTCGGTCACTGGTGAATCGCACTTCTACCGCAGCCGGCACAGCGTCCCCAGTGGCCTACCGATGGCCGAGACCGTGATGACGCCAACCGGACAGCAGCCAATCGAACATCCCAGCGATGAGATTCACCTGCCCACTGTAAAAGCCTTTGCGAAGAACCTGCTGTGGGAAAACAAAGAAGCTGCGCTGCTCGACCTTGGTGATGGCGTCGTACTCTACGAGTTTCGCTCGAAGGGCAACACGCTCAGTACCAAAGTTGTCGATGGGCTCTCAGCCGTGCTCGACCTGCTCGAGAACAATTCCTATCGCGGGCTGGTGATCGGCAACAGCAGCGATCACTTCTGCGGCGGTGCCAACCTGGTTGAGATGGGCCTGGCCGCTAAAGCTCAGCATTGGGCCGCGATCGCATCCCTGCTGGTCACCTTCCAAACGCTGCTGCAGCGGATTCGCTATTTCCATAAGCCGATTGTGGCTGCCGTACAGGGCAAGGCGCTAGGTGGCGGCTGTGAGCTGGTGATGGCCTGCCCGCACGTGGTGGCTGCAGCCGAGAGCTACATAGGCCTAGTTGAGCTGGGGGTGGGCCTGATTCCTGGCGCCAGCGGCACTATGCGGCTAGCCAAATGGGCCGCCGAGCGCGCCCTGAGCGAATCGCCGCAGCACATTCAGCCCTTCCTAAATCAGGTGTTTGAGACCGTTGCTATGGCTAAGGTGGCCGGCAGCGCCGATGAAGCTAAAGCGCTTGGCTTTTTAGATGCCTGCAGCACGGTCGTTATGAACGGCGACCAGCGCCTCTATGTTGCCAAGCAAGAAGTGCTCAGACTTGACCGCGAAGGCTACCGCCCGCTGCCCAAGACCGACTTTTGGGTGCTGGGTCAGCAGGGCCGCGCCGCCCTCGACCACAGGGCCTATGTGATGCAGCAGGGCTTCTATGCCTCCGAGTATGACCGCTATCTGGCCGGACAGCTGGCTTACATTCTCACCGGCGGCGAGCTCACAGCCCCCGCGCTGGTCTCAGAAGACTATCTGCTTGAGCTAGAGCGCCAGGTATTCTTACCGCTGCTGCAACAGCCGAAGACGCAGGCGCGGATTGAGCATCTGCTGACGAAGAAGAAGCCGCTGAGAAATTAGAAACAACAAGAGGGAGAAGTTTCCCTGCTCCCTCCGCAAACCCTGACCAGTCCATTTCTGGAGACACCAGCTATGAAAACTGTTTATATCGTCAGCAGCGTCCGCACCGCCGTTGGTAAAGCCCCGCGCGGGACGCTGCGCCACGTGCGACCCGACGACATGGGAGCGGCCGTAGTCAAAGGGGCGATGGCCAAAGTACCGGGCCTAGCCGCTGCAGACGTTGAAGACGTGGTGATGGGCTGCGCCATGCCCGAGGCGGAGCAGGGCTACAACATTGGTCGGGTGATTGCCCATCGGGCCGGGCTGCCGCCCTCAGTGCCGGGAATGACGGTGAATCGGCTCTGTGCCTCGGGGCTGCAGACGATTGCCATGGCCCACAATGCGATCGCACTTGGCCAGATGGAGGTGATTATCGCGGGCGGTGTCGAATCGATGAGTCTGATTCCCATGGGCGGTCATGCCTGGGCGCCTAACCCGGCAATGCTGGAAGAGACCCCGCAGGTCTACTGCACGATGGGCCTCACGGCTGAGAACGTAGCGCATCAGTTTGAGATCTCGCGAGCCGATCAAGATGCCTTTGCGCTGCGATCTCACCAGCGGGCGATTGCCGCTATCCAAGCCGGCCGCTTCACCGATGAGATCGTGCCGCTGCCAATCACAGAAACCCTCTATCAAGCGGGCAAAACCCGCACGGTCGAAACCCTCTTCCAAACAGACGAAGGGCCGCGACCCGATACCAGCCTAGACGCGCTAGCTGGCCTTAAGCCCGTCTTTCGCAATCGGGGCAGCGTCACCGCTGGCAACTCCTCGCAAACTTCAGACGGGGCCGCCGCCACTATTTTGGTCAGCGAAGACAAGCTGCAGGCACATGAGCTTACGCCAATAGCCAAGATGCTCGGCTTTGCTGTGGCCGGCGTGCCGCCTCAGATTATGGGCATTGGCCCGGTTGAGGCGATTCCTAAAGTGCTCAAGCAGGTCGGTCTCACGCTCGACGATATTGGTCTAATCGAGCTAAATGAAGCCTTCGCGGCTCAGTCGCTGGCTGTGATTCGCAAGCTCGGGCTGAATCAGGAGATCCTCAACGTGAACGGCGGTGCGATCGCGCTTGGCCATCCCCTAGGCTGCAGCGGCGCCAAGCTCACTGCCACGCTCCTGCACGAGATGCAGCGACGCAGCGTGCGCTACGGCATGGTCACCATGTGTGTGGGGGGCGGTATGGGCGCTGCAGGTGTGTTTGAGAATTTGCAGAGGTAAATCAGATGACAGGTCTTTCAATAGCGGCTCTAATCACCGCGTTCATCAGCGCTTTTGTCTGCCTAGCTTATTTCGGCGTGCCGCTATGGGCATGGACGCTATACGCGGCAGCGATTCTCGGCGTGCTCCAGAGCCCAATTTGGGGCTGGATGACCTTTGGTATTGTCGCGCTCGTGCTGAATCTGCCCATCCTGCGAAGATACTTGCTAACCGCGCCAATCGTCAAAGCCATCAAAGCGCTGAAGCTCTTTCCCAAAATCTCTGAGACAGAGCGAGCTGCAATTGAAGCAGGCGATGTCTGGATCGAGGGAGAACTGTTCTCCGGCAAGCCCGACTTTAAGCACATTCTCTCTGAACCTTATCCACATCTGACGCCAGAACAGCAGGCCTTTTTAGAGGGCCCCGTAGAACAGGTCTGTCGACTTGCAACAGATTGGGAGATTCACCAGCGAAAAGATCTGCCGCCGCGCGTGTGGGACTACCTCAGAGAAGAGAAATTCTTTGGCATGATGATTCCGCCGGAATATGGCGGGCGTGGCTTTTCCAATACGGCCTACAGCGCCATCATGACCAAGCTGGCGTCGCGGTCATTTACCCACACGGCAACGGTGGGTGTGACCAATTCTCTCGGGCCGGCGAAGCTGCTGCTGCGCTACGGCACTGAGGCCCAAAAACAAAGATATCTGCCGAAGCTAGCGACCGGCGAAGAGATGCCTTGCTTTGCGCTGACGGAGCCGAAAGCCGGCTCGGATGCGGCCAGCATTCAGTCTGAAGGTGTGGTCTTCAAAGGCGAGGACGGTCAGCTCTATCTGCGGCTGAACTGGCAGAAGCGCTACATCACGCTGGGCGCGATCGCAACCCTGATTGGCCTCGCCATTCAGCTTAAAGACCCGGATAACCTGCTGGGCAAAGGCAAAGCTGTCGGCATTACCTGCGTGCTGGTGCCGGCCGATACGCCGGGTGTGAAGCTGGGGCGGCGTCACGACCCAATGGGGGTACCCTTCTACAATTCACCGATTGAGGGCCGCGATGTGATTGTGCCGGCTGAGCAGATCATTGGCGGCATTGAGCAGGCCGGCCAGGGTTGGAAGATGCTGATGCAGTCGCTAGCAGCCGGTCGCGGCATCAGCTTCCCAGCCACCTGTACTGGCGTGGCTAAGCTAGTCTCGCGCGTGACGGGGGCCTACGGCGTCGTACGGCATCAGTTTGGCCTAGCCATCGGCAAATTTGAGGGCATTGAAGAGCCACTGGCGCGGATTGGCGGTCTCACCTACCTGATGGATGCGGCCCGACTCTATACCTGCGGTGCCGTGGATAAGGGCGAACAGCCAGCCGTGGTGTCGGCCATTGCCAAATACAATTTTACCGAACTCTCTCGCTGCATTATCAACGACGGCATGGACATTCTTGGCGGGGCTGGCATCTGTCGCGGACCGCGCAACCTGCTGGCTAATATCTATAGCGCCACGCCTATTCCGATCACGGTTGAGGGTGCCAATATCCTCACCCGCTCAATGATTATCTTTGGGCAGGGGGCAATTCGCTGTCATCCGGTCGTCTTCGAGGAGATTACGGCGCTGCAGACGAACGATCTGGCCAAGTTTGACCGCGCCTTCTGGCGGCATCTCGGCCTGATTGTGCGCAACGGCGTGCGGGCCGGCTGGCTAGGCCTGACGCGGGCTCGCTTTGTGCGGGCTCCGGTCAAAGGCGCAACTGCTCGCTACTATCAGAAGCTGGCCTGGGCCTCGGCCACCTTTGCGATTTTGGCCGATGTCGCCATGCTGGGCTACGGCGGCAGCCTCAAGCGTCACGAGAAAATTACCGGCCGCTTTGCTGATGCGCTCTCTTGGATGTACCTCGGCAGCGCTACCCTGCGCCGCTTTCAGGCTGAAGGTGAGCGAACAGAAGACCTACCCTTCGTTCACTGGGCGATGCAGCACAGCTTTGATCAGATTCAGCAGGCGGTGGAGGGCCTGTTTGAGAATCTGGAAATTCCGGTTGCTGGCGGCTGGTTGCGCACCTTGGCAGCCCCCTGGTGGCGGCTTAACCCGATTGGCAAACCGCCGAGCGACGCCCTAGGACATCAGGTGGCCCGTTTGCTACAAACGCCCGAAGCGCGCCACCACCTCACAGCCGGGCTGCATGTGCCGGTTGATGCAGAACAGGCGCTAGGGCGTTTAGAGCAAGCCTATGAGCTGACGCTGCAGGCAGCGCCTATCTTCCAAAAGATTAAGACAGCGGTGCGTTCAGGACAGCTGCTGGTAGAGCAGCCCAATGAACTGATCGAAGCCGCACTGCGTGCCGGAGTCATTACCGGGCCAGAGTCTGACTTGGCCTGCGCGGCGGAAAGGGCGCGTAACGACGCCATTCAGGTTGATTCGTTTACGCTGGCGGAATATCAGGCGATTGGTCGACAGGTAGAGGAGCTGGTGGGCTAGGCTGCGGCTCAGCCCCAAGGACTAGTCCTGAGCGTAGTCGAAGGACGATAAAATACGCTGCTAGCACCTTCTGGAGTTCATCCTCATGTCTACTGAGCAGCGGCGGGGCAAACTGGTCATCATTGGCGGGGCAGAGGACCGCCGTGACGACTGTCTGATTTTGCGAGAATTCCTGCGCTGTGCCGGTGGGCTGAAGGCGCGCATTGCCATTCTGACAGCCGCGACCAGCGAGCCTTGGGAGGCAGGCGATACTTACATCGAAGTGTTTGAGCGGCTTGGCGTGGAAGCTGTCACAGTCGTCGATACGCGCGATCGCGACGAGGCTGAAACGATCGATGCGCTGAATGCGATCGCCGAGGCAACCGGCGTCTTCTTTACCGGTGGCGATCAGTCTCGCATTATCGACACGATTAAAGGCACGCTGCTCGAAGATATTCTACACAAGCGCCATGCCGAGGGCATGGTGGTGGCCGGCACTAGCGCCGGAGCGGCTGCCATTCCAGACGTAATGATTATCGAAGGCGACTCTCGCACCCACGCCCGCCTGGATACGGTAGACATGGGAGAAGGGCTAGGCTTTCGCTCGCAAATTATCGTTGACCAGCACTTTGCCCAGCGCGGCCGCCTAGGTCGCCTGCTGGCCGCTACGCTACAGCATCCCACTGCCCTGGGGCTCGGCATTGATGAAGACACGGCGCTGATCATCGAAGACAGTAAAGCCCACGTCGTCGGCAGCGGCGCTGTCACCATCGTTGATGAGTCAGAAACAACCTACAGCAACCTAGATCGGGTGCTCAAAGACGAAGCCTTTGCTGTCTGCGGCGTGAAGCTGCACGTGCTGCCCGCCGGACACGGATTTGATTTGGAGACGCGATCGCACTGGGAGATGGGGGAGTTGTGAATCGCCCCTCTGATTGGCTAAGATTTGCTAGAATGATAACCATTCTCAATCTCTGAGAAAAATTTTTGAGAAAATTTAGCCAGTTTGTAGGAGCACTTGGCATGGTTTGCAAGCGTAGTGCGGTGTGGGGAATAGCGGTGGCTGTCGGTCTAGCGGGCTGTGCTCAGTCTCCCCCGAGGCCGGCAGAGGAGCCGGCAGACGTGATTTCTAGTGAGACGCTGCCCCAGGTTGTGGCAACTACGAGCGTTCTCTGCGACCTGACGGAGCAGATTGCCCAAGAGACGGTCGCCCTCACCTGTTTGATGCAGCCGGGGCAAGATCCGCATACCTACGCGGCCAAGCCTTCTGATCGCAAAGCTATCGAGCAGGCAGATCTCATTCTCTATGGCGGCTATGACGATGCGCCAGCCTTAGGTCAAATGCTCACCGCTAGCCGCAGCTCAGCGCCTCAGATTGCCGTCTACGAAGCGGCTGTGCCTGAGCCGCTCATGACAGACGCGCACGATCACGATCATGCTGAGGAGGTTTCAGCGGACGCTGCCTCTCATCAAGAAGACTCTGCCGCCCCCAGCCCTGACCCCCACGTTTGGCATAGCGCGCTCAACAACAGTCAGCTAGTCGATGCGATCGCCGCGAGTTTGAGCAGGCTTGACGCTGGTCAGGAAGCGCGCTACCAGCAAAATGCAGCGCGCCTCACGGCTCAGTTTGCTGCTTTGAACGACTGGATTGAGGCTCAGGTGGCTACGATTCCGTCAGAGCAGCGAAAGCTGATAACCACGCACGATGCCTTTCAATATTTTGCTGATGCCTACGGGTTTGAAGTTGAAGGCGCACTCAGCGGCTTCAGCACTGAAGAGAAACCTTCTGCTAGACAGCTCAGCGAACTAGCCACGGAGATTAAAGCCGCTGGGGTGCCTGCGATCTTTGCTGAGACAACGGCAGATAAAGCGCTGATGGAGACCCTGGCCCGCAGCGCTGACACGGCGGTGGCTACTCAACCGCTCTACGTAGAGGGGCCAGTTGAGGACGGCACTGTGCAACAGATGCTCATTGCCAATACCTGCACTATCGTCGATGCGCTAGGCGGTCGCTGCGATAAAGCTACGGCACCAGCCGCTACAGCAGTCCGCGATAGCGAATAAAGATCAAAACAGCAGCCCAAGAGCCCAGCGCCACTTTAACCGCCACCAGTAGGTTCATTAGCGGCATAACGCCGCCGCTAGTGAGGGCTCCAAGTTCGCCCTGGGGCAGCTCTAAACCCGCTAGCGTAAGCACGGCTAGCCCGATGAAGACCAAGACCGAGACTTTTTCCCAAGTGGCGGCGTGCCAGCGCTCGTAGATGGCCTGCATCCACTGCGGCGATGAGGTAATGGCAATCAGGCCAATTGCCGTGCCGCCAGCTACGCCAGCAGCAAAGCCGCCGCCCGGGCTCAGGTGGCCGCGAATCGCTAGCTCAATGCTGACTAAGGCTGCAATGGTTGCACCTAGGCGAGCTAGCACAATCGAAGGCTGATCGGTAAACTGAGAGACCACGGCAGTCGGCGCTTCATCTGCTAGCAAAAACCGGACGCCCATAATAGCCAAGGTGAAGACCACGACCTCAAAGATAGTGTCGTACAGCCGATTTCTAAAGATGATGCCTGAGACAGCGTTTGGAACGCCGCTATCTTGAACGATGAGCTCAACTGCAGAGAGATCTATCGCCTCTGCAGCGGGGTCAGGCAGAATTAGCATCTTGAAAAATAGGGCAATACTAGCGGCAACATAGAGCCATTTCATCAGGATTCTCTCCCATCAGGCTGAGCGGCTTTGATCAGTCTGTCTGCTGAGGTTGCTGACTGCCCCACGAGGCGTAGCCGGCTGAGCTGTGATACTTGCTTTGTCTGCAAAATCTCGTAGAGCCTCTGAAGTCTCACCTCAGTCAGATAGCCGGGCGGCGACTGGGTAGCCGCGATCGCGCTTTGCTCAGTGCAAACAGCGTGAAGCTGAGCAGCGGTCAATGCCTCGTGCAGACTGGCCTGGCTGTCATAGGACACCAGCTCCAGCCGCACGTGATACGGACTGAGAGCCAGTCGCAGCGCTGCCGTCAGCTGTGCCAGCTGAGTTTCTTCTAGGGCCGACTCTAGCACCCCTAGCCGCATGACCAGCGATGAGCGCACCGCTACCGCATAGAGCGTGATGGCCAGCATTGTGCCAACCAGCGCTTCGGTCAGGGCTAAGTCAGCAGCGCCTAAGGTTGCATAAATCAGGGCTGCGATCGCGCCTAGAATACCGCGAATCACCAGCGCATGATACGGATTGGTCTGAAAGACAAGCAGACCGGCCGCTAGCGGCAGCAGCGCCATAATTGCATAAACGTAGCTATCGCTCATAGCGGCCTCCCTGACCTACCTGACTGCAGTAGGCTATGACATAGCCCAGGACTGTGTTCCAAAGAGCGAGCGAGAGAATGGCTAGCACCAGCAGCGGCCATTCTCTCGGAATTTTAAGCAGCAGTCCAAACACGATACTCATAGAGCCTAGGGTGTCGGCCACTGACAGGCCGTGCAGCTTAAACAGCACCGAGCGCTTGCCCAGCAGCGGCCAGGTGCCCCAAAACCAGAAGCAGAGGCCAATCCCGATACATAGGTAGCTAAGACCGTTAATCATGCTTCGCTTACTCGCCTTATGACGTGGGCTAACAGCATCAGCGCCGCGTTACCAACGCTGAGAATAATCACTCCAACCACGCCAATCATCCAATCGTCGCGCAGCACGGAGATCACTAAAATCATGATTGAGGTCTTGCTGGCAACGCTGGCAAAGGCCAGCATTTTTTGCCAGATATCGCTGGCGCGACAGGCTTCTAGCGTAGGTATCAGCAGCGCCAAAATCATGGCAATGAGAATCAAATTCACGGCAGCCTCCGGCGCGATGGCCGAATACGATGCACCTCGTACCAGCCGTTCTCGTGATATTTCAGAACGATGGTTTTAGGCGTAAAGGTGATCAGAAAAATGTCGAGAAAGATGAGGCCGGGCGTGCGCCTCGGCTTGACTTGCTCTGTCGTGATCACTTCTTCGGTATGCGGCTGGAGGATCAGCTGAATCGCTTCTAGGTAAGCCTGCGGAATGGCAACTAGAATTTCTCCAAGCGATCGCAGCCAGTCTCTCAGCGCGGCCGACGAAGCCCGATGCGGTAGCAGCAGGGCAATGCTCACACCGATAGCCACGTTGGCCAGGCTCAAGTCGGCAGTCAGCAAAAACCAGATAGCCAGCCGCAGGATGAGATTGAGCGCCCAAATCATATCAGCACCCCCCAAAACAGAGCGACCCCAACTAGGCTCATTGCGCCAATCAGGTGTCCCAGCTGCTCAGGCGCACGCGGCAGCGCCAGAGTAATTTTTTTCAGAAAGAGCAGATGGGCGAGCCAACCCAGGCCAATCGTAATAAGCGCTTTGCCGACGTTAGCTAGCGTGTATGCTGTGGGATAGATGCCGCTAGCAGCTATAAGCCCGCCTAGCAGCAGCGCGATTGCAGCCCAAAAGCCAAGCTGTGCTGTCTGAGGTTTAGCAGATGCCGCTGGCCGATGAGGCAAAAAAAGCAGCTTAGCCATGACAGCAGCGGTGCCGACTGCGGCCACGTTGAGCGCGGCGGCTTGCCAAGGCAGCGCCTGCTTGAGCGTGAGTACTTTGGCAGCAAAGCCCGATAGCAGCGGCAGCCCTGAGATCGAAAGTCCCGCCACCGCGATCGCGGCCCACAGCTTTGTTGGCATGGGCTGTGACGTTCTCAAGTTGCGGCTAGGCAGCGTTCCTGAGAGCAAAAACAGCGCTGATTTGGCTAGCCCATGCGTCAGGGCATACAGGCCGCCGACCGCCGGTACAGCTAGCACGAAACCCATCTGCGAAATGGTACTGAGCGCGAGCAGCCGCTTAGCATCTTGCTCAAAAAGCGCATAGCCTACGCCTAAAAGCGCTGTTCCTAAGCCCAAAAGACTGATAACCAGGCTGAGGTCTTCTAGCATCAGCGCACAGCGCAGCAGCGGAAAAATGCCGGCTTTTACCACCACGCCAGAGAGCAGCGCCGACACCGGCGTCTCTGACTCAGCGTGGGTTAGCGGCAGCCACAGCCCAGAGACAAACACGCCGCCTTTAACCAGCAGTCCTAAGCAGACGAGTGCCAATGCCTCGGTTGGCGCGCTACGTAGACCAGCATAGGCAAACGAACGGTGCGCCTGATAGACCAGCACGGCTCCCATCAGATAGAACAGCATTGCCGTATTGCTGACAAAGAGATATCGCAGTCCAACCCAGACGGCGCGATCGCTACGCGGATAGGCAATGAGCAAAAAAGCTGCAATGCTGATCACTTCTAGGGCTACATAGAGGCTGATCAGGTCGGCACAAATAAAGGCCGAATTGACGCTGCCGTGCAGGATGACGATTTGCGTATAGAAGAAAGGCGACCGGCTGCTGCTCCAGCAGTACAGAGCGACGGCGGTCGTCACCAGCGCATTGGTTAAAACAAAGTAGCCGCTGAGCCGATCGGCCACTAGCGTCACGCCGAAGTGATCGAGCAGCCGCAGCACTACGGGGTCGCTGTGAAAGAGTAACCCTGCATACAGGGCTGACGCGATCGCAGCGCCTATCGCCAGATAGCGATTCAGTTTAGGAAACAGATAGCTGCTGAACCCAAGCAGAAAGGGCAGGGCTATCCAAACGATGGTTAGCTGACTCATTGTAGATGGCTGCGCTCAATCTCGCGGCTTTCTAACGTCGGATGGTTGCGTGCTAGCTTCATCACTCCTACCAGCATCAGCGCCTGGATGGAAAAACCAATCACAATAGCGGTGAGAATAACTGCTTGAGGCACCGGGTCGGCGTATTCAATCTCTGTTTCCGAGAAAATCGGCGCAAATAGGCCTGTTCGCGATGCGATGAGCGCGTAGTAAGCAATCACGCCCGTGCTCATGACGTCCATTGAGAGAATCTTCAGCATCAGATTTTGCTTGAAGATAATGCCAAAAAATCCGCAGAGTACGGTGCCAAACACAAGGGCTTCTAGCATAGTTAGTCAGAAAAGAGGGTCAAATTTTGGAATCCTGATTTTGCCAGGTTGAGCATTGAAACAGGCCATTGCAACACTCAACCTGCAGCACCCCGGGTGCTTAAGACGGCATCATCGAGGGGTGTCCCTCAGTTGGGGGGTAGTCAACTGCCGATGTCGCTTTACCGTCCGTTGCCATAACGGCCAGACGTAGCGCTTCAGCGCGATCCATCAGCAGCCGCTGAGCTGGAATTCGCTTAAACACGCCCATCTTTTCAAGCCGACGCTTGATCTGACCGGTCGCGCCCACAATAAAGGTTTCTCGTCCCTCGTCAATCGCCTCTTGAATGGCATTCTCAATGGCGAGCGAAGAGGTTACGCCCACGTGGGGCACATCGCTGAGGTCGAGCACGAGCGCTTCACAGTGACGCACGGCATTATGCTCCCGGCTAATCGCTTTGGCAACACCAAAAATCATCGGACCGCTTAGGTGAAAGAGCAGCACGCGCCCGTCGGCTTCGTCTAGCAGCGCCTTCTCTTCTTCTGAAAGGGCGATTTCATCATCTGCATCGGTAACTGCCTTAACCGCGTCTGCCCGAAGCTTGCTCAAGCGATCGATGGTCAAAATATTGGCGACAAAGACGCCAATCCCAACTGCTGCGATCAGATCGACAAACACGGTCAAAGCAATCACGGCATACATAATCAAAGCGCCTTTGACCGAGATGTTATGCGCTCGCTTCAAGAAACTCCAGTCAATGATATCGACCCCCACCTTCAGCGCAATACCCGCCAAAACTGCCATTGGAATCACGGCAGTGAGAGCGCCTGCCCACAGCACCACAATAAACAGCAGGAAAGCTCGAATGAGGCCTGATAGCGCTGTGCGGCCGCCGGTTTGAATGTTGACAACTGTGCCCATTGTTGCCCCAGCACCGGCTAGGCCACCAAATAAACCGGAAACTAGGTTGCCGAGTCCCTGGCCAATAAGCTCTTTGTTGGAGTCATGCTCTGTGCGGGTGAGGCTGTCAGCAACCACGGAGGTGAGGAGCGCATCGATGCAGCCCAACATGCCTAAGACAGCTGCATCTACCATCATCACTCGAATTTGAGCGGCTTCGAAGTGAGGAAGCTGCAGCGCCGGAAGCCCCATTGGAATCTCACCGATGCGGCGAATCTGGTTGGCCTCTGGAAAGAGAATCAGTGCCACAACTGTGCCGACGACCAGTGCAATCAGCTGAGGCGGCAAAAATCGTTTCACTTTAGCTGGGGTAAACCACAGCAGCGCTACGGTCAGCACTGCCAGAGCGGTTTCTGCCGGGTTGATATTGGTCAATATCTCTGGCAGATTACTCAGCGTCCCAAGCACGCCGCCACCAGGGTTTGCCTGTCCTAGAAACGGCGCTGTCTGTAGGATGATGAGAATGATGCCAATCCCAGACATGAAGCCTGAAATCACGCTGTACGGCATCAGCGTAACGTAGCGTCCGAGCCGCAGCGTGCCCAAAATAATCTGAAAGATACCGGCCATCATGACAACGGTGAAGGCCATTGCCAGTCCGTTTTCAGGATTAGCGGCAGTGAGGCTGGCAATAACGGCCGTCATGACGACCGTCATGGGGCCAGTGGGCTCAGAGATCAGCGTCGGCGTACCGCCAAACAGCGCTGCAAAAAAGCCGACTAAAACAGCGCCCCACAGCCCGGCAGCTGCCCCAGCCCCAGAGGCTACTCCGAACGCTAGCGCCATTGGCAGGGCAATCACCGCAGCAGTGACGCCGCCAAAGAGATCGCCTTTCAGGTTTCTAAAGTGAATACGATTTGTAAGTTGCATGACAAAATCAGACCTTCATTTGTATAGACGCAGGTAAATCTCCAAAAAGTTTTTCATTGACTTTCGCCTATGAAAACTAGCCTACCATTTCTTTTAAGAAAGAAATAGGGCAGGTTCTCTTTGAGATTTCTCATAAGTGAGTCAATCTGAACTAATAAGTTTTTTTATG
>JAAHIA010000180.1 GCA_010671975.1 Leptolyngbya sp. SIO4C1
CTGAGGCGTATCGGCACCACTCAGCAGATCGCCTCAGCTGACCCCGGCGGCTCAGGCTGCCGATGCTTGCCTTAGCCCCGCGTTTGTAGACAGAACGCTAGCGGCTGCGCGGACCTACAAGTCGCGCCCCGAAGCGCAGGCGCTCATTCCACTGGGGACCACTAAGCAGGATATTAACTATTCAACTGAGAAGAAACGGCTGCTCAATGCTGAGCACGTGGTAACCAAGGAAGACAATGTGAAGCAGCATCAGTATACGCACATGACGCTGTAGCCTACACGACGTCGCTCGTAAGGACCGCAGCCTCAGTTCTCCCTTAGCTCTGTGGCCTTGCGACGTGGCTTTGCGACGTGGCTTTGCGATCGCATCTAACCCCCTGAGATAGCAGCCGTAACTTGAAAAGCGATGAGCCTGACTCATCGCTTTTGCTGTTGCCTTTGCCTGCCTTTGTATTGCTACCATCGCTGCTGCTGATGGGTTTGGAGGCTCGCTGATGCAAACGGTTAGCGCTAACTGTCAGCCTTATCTGAAGCCGACGGCTGCCTGCCAGACAAAAGCAAGCAGCAAGAAAAAGACGGGCAGTAGGGGCAAAATATCAATTAGAGGACCGAAGGCTTGATAGGCTTCCGGGAGCTTTGCGAGCAACAAAACGGCTTCCATTAAACTTGTGACCTCTCTAACACAGATTTCTAAGAATTGTCCCATATCTTAACATGCGCCGGCGCGTTTCTAAGCAGCACTCGGTCAGCGCGAAAAACCTTCTGCTGCTGGCTTCAGCCAGTCTTCAAAGCGTTCAAAAAAGCAGCCTTGTAATATTGCTTCACGAATTGATTGAGTAAAGCGAATCAGCTCAGTCAGATTATGAATAGACAGCAGCGTAAACGCTAATAGCTCATGCGCATGAATCAGGTGACAAAGGTAGGCGCGAGTAAACTGCTGGCAGGTATAGCAGGGACAGTCAGCATCCAGCGGTGACAGGTCACGGCGGAAGCGACTGTTTTTCAGATTCCAGCGCTCGCCTGCTACTAGGGCAGCCCCGTGACGCGCTAGCCGAGTGGGAATGACGCAGTCAAACAGATCGATTCCAGCTGCGATCGCTTGGGCCATTTCACGATAGGTACCCACCCCCATTAAGTAGCGAGGCTTGTGTTCGGGCAGCAGCGGCGTGGTCGCCTTCACAATCTTCTCAATTAGCTCAGGCGGTTCGCCAACGCTAACGCCGCCGATAGCGTAGCCGGGCAAGTCAAACTCAGCTAGCGCCTCAGCGGCCTGCTGTCGCAAATCCAGGTGAACGCCCCCCTGAACAATGCCAAACAGCGCCTGATCTGAGCGCTGATGCGCCTGAATGCAGCGCTCTAGCCAGCGATAAGTCCGCTTGGTGGCAGCTGCGACGAGCGCTCGCTCTGCCGGATAGGGCGGACATTCATCAAACGCCATGATCACATCGGCACCCAGCTGATTTTGAATCTGGATTGACCGTTCCGGCGTCATGTGGATCACCGCGCCATCCCGAGGTGAGCGAAACGTCACCCCTGCTTCATTAACAGTGCGAATTTGGCTCAGGCTGAACACCTGAAAGCCACCAGAGTCAGTCAAAATAGGGCCGGACCAGGCCATAAACTGGTGCAGCCCTCCAGCCTCGGCTACTAAGGATTCACCGGGCTGCAGATGCAGATGATAGGTATTGGCTAGGACCATCTCTGCCCCGGCTGCCTTCAGCTGAGCAGGCGTGACAGTTTTCACATTGGCAAGCGTGCCTACTGGCATAAACCGAGGCGTCTGCACCGGGCCGTGAGGCGTCTGCAAGCGTCCGGCGCGAGCGCGGCCACACTGAGCCTGGCAGTGGAATGAAAAGGGCTGAGTCAAGACAGAAAAATCCAGCTAAAAGTTAGGCTGACGGCAGCGGTCAGCCTCATTAGCATAGTCCGAAGTCCGATTGGTTAGCTCCGTCAGTCTTGATCCGTCAGTCTTGAGTTGAAAAATTGCTGTCGTCGTCTAGGCAGGCGTCCCAGCTAGCCGAGAGCGCCTCCGTGACCATCGCCTCTAGCGCGGCGGCATTGAGATTGCGCGTCGTTTGCTCTGCTAGCGGATTAGAAAGCGGAATTAGCCGCAAGCGACGGTTATCATGCACTAAATCAAAGTAGGTCTCTTGCTCAATCTTTCCCATTTCTAGACAGTCAAAGCTGCAAACATTGAGATAGAGACTGTGGTTAGCGACCAGCGTTGCCTGCTGAGGCTCAGCAAAGGCTTCGACTACGTAGCCTTCGCCCTGCGCTGAAACTTGCCCATCTTGCTCATGAACATAGCGAACTCGACTTAAGTCATTTAGTAAGCGCAGCATATCAGCTTTGTTAATGACGATGCCCTGATCGATTAGACAAGGAGCAGGAAAGTCGGCGTTACCAGAATCGTGATAGTTCATAGAACTGTTATAAAATCGCCAGTCACTCTCTGTGAGCCAGTGATTATAGGGAAAGTAAATTGTCTATCCTCAAGATAATCGAAATCCTTAGATTTGAAACGTCAAAATGTAAGGAATCTAACAGGATTTTTTGAGGAAGAATCAAGCTAACGTCATTGTGTCAATCGATAGGACAGATGTGCTCCGCCAAAATGCTGAAAATCCGCAAAAGCCGATCTGTCATACGTTCGCTGCATAGGCAGCGGCTGTGACCGCCCGTATTGAAACGGAGCTAGACGTATTATTTATGCCTAATTAATCTTTGTAAATTCAGTAATATGGCGTAGAAAACGTGTGGCTAAGAAAGCAGTGGGCCAGACTCAATGCGGCTCTGCTATTTTATACTCGCCTGCCGCTGCCGAGAAGCTGGCCGACAGCTTTTGAGTCGCTGGCGAAAGCCGCTGTCTTGGTGGGCTGTCTGATTGGGCTACTGCTAGCGGGTACAGACTGGCTGCTCGCTCAGCTGGGCTGGCCGCTGGCAGTGCGCAGCGCACTGGTGGTCTTTGGCGGTCTTTGGCTCACTGGTGGACTGCATTTAGACGGCGCGATGGACACCGCTGATGGTCTAGCAGTACCCGAGGCGCAGCGCCGGCTAGCCGCGATGGCCGACAGCCGTTCTGGAGCCTTTGGCGTAATGGCGGCGATCGCAATCTTACTGCTCAAGGTCAGTGCGCTCAGCGCTATGCCGTACCATCGTGGTTTTGCCTTGCTGCTGGCTGCCGGCTGGGGGCGCTGGGGGCAGCAGTGGGCGATCGCACGCTATCCCTACCTCAAGCCAGCAGGCAAAGGAGCTTTCCACAAGGCCGCGATTCGCTCTAGCTGGGAGACACTGCCTAGCCTTGGGCTGCTGATAGCGCTGAGCTTAGGCGGCTGGTGGCTAAACTGGGTGCCGGGCGCGATCGCGCTGTGGACTGGTCTAGCTGGCGGTTTGAGCTCAGCTGTCGTCGCGGCTTGGCTAGCTCGTAGGCTAGGCGGCCACACGGGAGACACCTATGGAGCCGTCGTGGAGTGGGTCGAAGTGGCCGTGCTCACGGTGCTCGCTGGCGTCAGCTAGCTTGGCAGATGGGACAGTAGTAGAATCGACGGCTGCTAGCAAAGTCCTTTAGAACGGGCGTCTGGCAAATGCGACAGGGCTGCTGATCGCGATTAAAGACCCAGTGTCGATACTGACGGCGCGGTTGCCCCTGAGCTTTCAGCTGGTTAGCCAGGTCAAGATCGCTAGTAATGCCGTTGTATCGATAAGACTGATAGGGAACTGCGATCGCGGCAGCGGCTAGCGCTTCTAGCTGTGCAGAGGTACAGTCAACCGGGCGCAGACGGGGGTGCAGCCGCGCTACAAACAAAATTTCGCTGCGCAGATAGTTGCCAATTCCAGCTAAGAAATGCTGATCGAGAAACAGCGTTGTGAACTGTCGCCTGACGTGGCGTGATGACTGCAGCTGCTCGACTAGCTGCTGCGGATTCAGCGCTGGATCTAAGACATCTGGCCCGAGCTGACTTAGAAAGGGGTGGGCCTCAATCTCTGACGGCGTGAGTACATCGATATCAGAGGCGCTGTAGAGTAGCGCTGATTTTTTCGCATTGTGAATAGCCAGCCGCAGCTGTCGGTTCGTGCTGGGATAGTCGTAGGCGCTGCGCACCATCCAAACGCCGTAAAGCTGATTGTGGCTGTAGATACTCAAATCATTGTCAAAGTGAATCAGCATAGCTTTGCCGCGCGTTTGGACAGCCGCAACCTGAGCCTGTATCAGCTTCTCCTGATAGGGCTTAAGGCGATCAAACGCAAAAAAGATTTCTTCTGTTGGCGCCTGCCGAATGGCGCGCTCTATTTTGTCGGCGGCTCTTCGAATTTCAGGACCTTCTGGCATAGGGGCTCTGGCACAGGTTGAACGGGCACAATCGTTGGCCTTACCGAGATTATCAGACAGCAGCTATGCAATCAGCAGCTATTGCCGCTCCCAAAGCTTGACCGTATTGTCAGAGCTGGCTGTGACCATGTAGCGGCCGCTCGGATTGATATCCACATCGGTGACCGAACTGTGATGCTCTGTGAGCGTCTCCACTAGCTCGCCCGTGCGCGTATCCCAAACTTTGATTGCACAGTCACCGCCTGCGCTCACAACGGTCCGCTGGTCGGGCGTTAGCGCCACCGCATTGACTTCGCGCGTATGGCCGTGCAGCGTGTGAATTAAGTTGCCCGAGCGCAGGCTCCACAGACGAACGGTTTTATCTTTGCTCGCGCTAGCAATCAGGCGGCCATCTTGGCTGATGACCAAATCACTGACCGATTTGAGATGGCCTGACAGTATCCGCAGCGTCTCGCCGCTCGGCAGCTTCCACAGCCGAATCTTATTATCAAAGCCGCCGCTCACTACCGTCTGCTCATCCGGCGTAATGGCCACTGACTTAACCATCCCGGCATTGCTAGACAAGAGCTTAATGGGCGAGCCGCGATCAAGCTTCCAAAGGCGAATGCTGCGATCCTCGCTGCCGCTGACCAAAAAAATACCTCTCGCCCCAATCGCAATCGAGGTGACATCGCGCGTATGCCCCTGCAAGGTATAGAGCATTTTGCCGGTACCAACGCTCCATACCTTAATGGTTTGGTCGTCGCTGCAGCTGACTAAAATCTGCCCGCGCGGGCTAAAAGCCAGGTCGTTAATGCCGCGTGAATGACCACGCAGCGCATAGGTAACGGCCCCAGTTTTAAGATTCCAAAGGTTGACCACATCATCGAGGCCGCTGCTAGCGACCAGCGGAATCTGCGGATTAATCGCTACTGCTGAAACCCAGGAAGTATGACCTGAAAACGTTCGCAGCAAGCGCCATCGAGCAATTTCAGACGAGGCTTGAAAAGCAGAATAGCCGGAGGATTGAATATGGGTCTTAGGCGCTAGCGTTTGTCGATGCGTGTAGGGTTCGGGCTGAGGGGGGCTGTCGTCTGAATCAGAAGCAGGCGCGCCGTTAGCCTTCTGCGGCCCAGAGAATGGGTCAGAAAATGGGCCAGAGAATCGCGGCTGGCTGACCGGCTTATCGGCCGGATTGAACAGGCTTTTTTTGACGCCCGAGTTGCTGATGGTATCGGCTAAGATGCTGTCGCCCGTGTGCTGTCGCGTCCAGCCGGGCACTGACTGCGGCATTGAGGGCAGCCGCTGCAGATCTCTGAGTACATCGGTGGCTGCCTGGTAGCGATCGCTAATCAAATCTTTCACCAACCGATCTAAAATCTCACCGAGCTGGGGGCTCACAGAGCGACCAGCTTCTTGCAGCTTTTCACGCCAGCGCCAGCGGCCTTCGAGGGCGCTGTAGATTTTCTCTGGCTTACAGGCAGTTAGCAAAAACAGGCAGGTCGTGCCTAAGCTATACAGATCGCTAGACGGATAGGCTTCGCCGCTGCGCAGCTGCTCAATCGGAGAATAGCCTTCAGTGCCAATCCGAGTACCGGCCTCTTCGTCACCCAGCGACGCCTCTAGCTGCTTCGCAATACCGAAATCAATTAGCACCAGCCTGCCATCTTTGCTGCGACGAATGATGTTTGACGGATTAATATCGCGATGGACCACCTTGCGATCGTGAATGAACTGCAGCACCGGCAGCAAATCAGCCAGCAGGCTACGAATGGCTGCTTCTGTAAAAGCGCCTCGGTGCTGCACCTCGCGAATGAGCGTATGGCCCTCAATCACCTGCTGAACCAGATAGAGCTGGCTATTGTGCTCAAAGTAGGCTAGCAGCGTGGGAATCTGGCTGTGCTCACCCAGCTCATTTAACCGCAGGGCTTCTTGGTTGAATAGCTTTAGCGCTTTTTCAAAAGAGCCGTCGCTGGTAGAAGCCGAAGACTGATGTGTGAACTGCTTAATGACGCAGGGGGCATTGAGCCGATCGGTGTCTTGAGCCAAATAAGTTTTGCCGAAGCCGCCCTGTCCAATGGGCTTAACTGGACGATAGCGATTGCGCAGCAGCGTTACGAGCGGCTCGCCGCAAGACTGACAAATCTGCGTGCCATCAGGATTAATAGGATGTAGGCATTCCGGGTTTAGGCAACAGAGCATCGGGGCAGCAGGCATCGGATTAACCAGCGCAGTGGCAAGGACAAAGCTGTGTGAACGCGCTCAGCTTTGCCAAATCAGTATGTTTTTCTACTGTACCTAGCATTTCTTCATCAATTACGGCGATTACCATTTTTCTGCTGTTTTTTAGGACAGTATGGCGCAGCATTTCTTTACATTCTGGCCGTATTGGCTGTGGCCGCAGCCCCGTACGATAGGCTGAGAGAGACTTACATAGTAAAGATCGCATTAATTTCGTTATTAGGATATGACCTTGGCGGCTCATCAGAAATCGAAAGCCCTGCGACCCGGTGCGGTACGACCAGCAAAGGATCTCTGCAGTGAATGTGGGCTTTGTGACACTTACTACATTCACTATGTGAAGGAGGCCTGTGCCTTTTTAAATCAGCAGGTGGCTGAGCTAGAAGCGCAGAGCCACGGCCGCAGTCGCGACCTAGAGTGTGAGGACGATCTGTACTTTGGCGTACACCAGCAAATGATGGCCGCTCGCAAGCAGCAGCCCATCGACGGCGCGCAGTGGACCGGCATTGTCAGCACGATTGCGATCGCCATGCTCAATCGCGGCCTGGTCGAAGGCGTCGTCTGTGTACAGAACAGCGAGGCCGATCGCTTTCAGCCGATGCCGGTGATTGCCCGCACGCCGGAGGATATTCTAGCCGCCCGAGTCAACAAGCCCACCCTGTCGCCCAACCTATCAGTGCTCGAAGAAATTGAGCGCTCGGGCCTGAAGCGGCTGCTCGTGATTGGCGTAGGCTGTCAAATTCAGGCACTGCGAGCCGTGCAAGATAAGCTCGGGCTCGAAAAGCTCTACGTACTCGGCACCCCCTGCGTCGATAACGTTACCCGTGAGGGGCTGCAGAAATTTCTTGACACGACTAGCCGTTCGCCAGAGACCGTCGTGCATTACGAGTTCATGCAGGACTTTCGCGTGCATTTCAAGCACGAAGACGGCTCAATTGAGAAGGTCCCCTTCTTTGGTCTCAAGACCAATCAGCTCAAAGACGTGTTTGCGCCTTCCTGCATGAGCTGCTTTGACTACGTCAACTCGCTGGCTGACCTGGTGGTGGGCTATATGGGGGCGCCTTTTGGCTGGCAGTGGCTTGTGGTGCGCAATGAAACGGGCCAGGAAATGCTTGACCTGGTGATGGATCAGCTCGATACGCAGCCGGTGATGTCGCAGGGCGATCGCAAGCAGGCCGTGCAGAACAGCATTCCCGCTTACGATAAGGGGGTGACGCTACCGATGTGGGCGGCCAAACTCATGGGCGTCGTGATTGAGAAGGTGGGCCCCAAGGGGCTAGAATACGCTCGCTTTTCGATTGACTCGCACTTTACGCGCAACTACCTCTATGTGAAGCGAAATCATCCAGAAAAGCTAGACGCGCACGTACCGGCGTATGCGAAAAAGATCGTTGGGCAATACAAGCTACCAGAGTAGTTCAAACTTTGAAATTCAAAGTTCACAATGAGAGTCAGCAAAGCCTGCATTCTGAATTTTGAATTGGAACCATGCGCATTTTGCTAGTAGACGACGAAGCCGAACTGACCGAGCCGCTGGGCCGACTGTTGCGGCGCGAAGGCTACACGCTCGAAGTGGCGCATGAGGGTGAGACGGGCTATGCGCTAGCAGCTACGGGCGGTTTTGACCTGCTGATTTTAGACTGGATGCTGCCGGGGCTGAGTGGCCTAGAAATCTGTCGTCGGCTGCGATCGCACGGCATCACCACCCCCGTTCTTTTTCTCACCGCTAAAGACACAATCGACGACCGCGTTGCCGGGCTGGATGCAGGCGCGGATGACTACTTGGTTAAGCCCTTTGAGCTGCGCGAGCTGCTAGCCAGAGTACGGGCATTGCTGCGCCGTCCCCCGACGCTAGAGCCGCCAGCCGATAGGCCGCTGCAGTTTCAAGATCTAACGCTTGATTTAGAAAGTCAGATCGCCCAGCGGCAGGACCGGACAATTGAGCTATCGGAAAAGGAGGCGCAGCTGCTGAGCTACCTAATGCAGCATCCCAATCAGCTGCTGACCCATGCGCAAATTTACGATGCCGTCTGGGGTAAAGACGCCAAACCTAGCAGCAATGCCCTCGCCGCGCAGATGCGGCTGCTGCGCCGCAAAATCGAGCAAAATGATGAGCCGGTGCTGGTGCATACGGTCTATGGCAAAGGCTATCGGTTTGGCTCAATCGGAGATTGATATAGCCAGTAGCCTAAAAAATTAGGTCGAATTGATAGTACAGACCGTCTAGTTTATGCTGTAGACGACAGCTATCTGACGATTATTGCCTGTCGCTATCATTACTAGCAGCGATCTAGAGTCCGTGATATGGCATCCTCATGACGGCTACCCTGATTCAAAGCCCCGATCGAGTCGTACTACAGCATATTAGCTGGCAAAGCTACCAGTCTTTGATGCGAGACTTAGCGCAAGAGCCCGCTCTGCGACTGACCTACGATCGGGGTACGCTAGAAATCCGCATGCCGCTTGATCCCCATGAGACGTACAAAAAGCTGATTGGACGGCTGATTGAAGCGGCGACAGAGGAACTAGGGCTAGAGATTCGCAGTCTAGGGTCTAGAACCTGTGGACGCGAAGATCTTGCCAAAGGATTGGAGCCAGATCAGTGCTACTACATTCAAAATGAGCCACGGGTCCGCAGCGTTGACCAGATTGATCTCATGCGACTGCCACTGCCAGATCTTGCGGTCGAGATTGACATTACCAGCAGCTCACTCGATCGCTTCGAGATTTATCAGGCA
>JAAHIA010000181.1 GCA_010671975.1 Leptolyngbya sp. SIO4C1
TCTGCCTAACTGTCTGCGCTTGTAAGGGGACTGACTGCCCTGCCAAGTCACACAGCTGCCAGCCCGTTTGCGGTTTTTGCCGGGCTGACTTGGGCACTGAGTAGGTAACCACTTCGGAGCGCTCCCAGCTCAAGGCGTTGAACACCAGCAGCGGCTTAGCGTCAGGGTGGGGCGGTGAAGGCCAGGAAATATGAGCTGCGATCGCGTCTAGCGCTTCGTCTACGGCCTGCTGCCCGCTCTGCTTAACCGCTGCCCAGCCTTGATTGGCATCGACAAACACCTCAGGAACGGCAGAACCTGGCAAAATATCGTGAAATTGATTGAAAAGTAGCGTTTTCCAAGCCTGCGCAAGCGCTGCTTTTGGGTAAGAATGCCGAGCGACAATCTGCGCTATGGAAGACCACAGCTCTGCCTGGTAGAGCAGCGCTTCACCGTGCCGATTAGCCTGCTTCTGGTCGGCGTGAGTGGTGTAGCAGCCGCGATGCAGCTCCAGATAGAGCTCGTCGGACCAAACCGGCAGCTCAGTCTGTGTGGGTAAAGCCGCCTCTAAAAACCCTATGGCGCTGCTGAACCTGACTTTGGGAAAAAACGGTGACGCTGCCCAGCGCCGGGATCTTTCAAGCATGTCACGGCTTGGGCCGCCGCCGTGGTCGCCAACGCCAGGCAGCCATAGGGCTTGGCCTAGGCCAGTCTGATTTTCCCAGCTGGCGGCGTACTGAGCGATTTGAATCGGGTCAAAATCAGTGCCAATTGGCGGCAGCGTCCAGCCGAGCACTTCAGAACCGTCAAGCGCCTGCCAGAGGAAAAGCTCATGCGGGAAGGGGTTAGTGTCGTTCCAGCGCAGCTTTTGCGTGGCAAAGACCTCGATGCCGCCGAGCTGCAACAGCTGAGGCAGCTGATTACAAAAGCCAAAGGTATCGGGGAGCCAGGCGATTTTGCTAATACTGCCGAACTTGGCCTGACAGTAGCGCTGTCCGTAAAGAATCTGTCGCGCAATTGATTCACCACTGACGATGTTGAGCTCTGGCTCTACCCAAAGCCCGGCATCGATGCCCCAGGTGCCTTCTTTGACTTTTTGCTGAACGGCCTGAAAAAGCGCGGGTCGATGCTGCTCAAGCCAGTCAAACAGCGCTGGGCTAGAGTGCGTGTAGGTTAGCTCAGGAAAATCTTGCTGTAGGTTCAAAACTGATTGAAACGTGCGCTCCGCTGCCTGCCAGGTATCTGCTACCGGCCATAGCCAGGCCAGATCGAGATGGGCATGGCCTAAACAGTGAAGCTGCCGCTGCTTCACCCAGTCGCCGTGCGATTGCAGCTGCGATCGCACCTGAGCCAAAGATTGATGAAAAGCCCAGCGCTGCTCTCCGCCGCTTGCTGACTGAGGCGCTGTCTGGCCCTTTGCCAAAGCCGACCAGTCAATGGCGGCGATTGCCTGCTCTATTGCCGATAGCCGCTCTGGCGCTAGCGTTTGCGCATAGTGCTGCAGCACCTCTAGCTCGTCAGCCACAAAGCCGGGTTCGGGGCTAGGCAGGCCCAGGCGAGCGGGCGCTTCATAGCACAGGTGCGATCGCACGAGCGCGCCGGCGTCATGACCTGGACTAATTAGGCGGATAGCCACCTCAAAGGTCTCACCAGCAGTGACGGCTGAGCCCAAGCAAAGGCGAGTAAAGCAGTCGAACAGATCGCCAGCCTGAACTAAGCTGCCATCAATAAAAATCTGCGCATCTTCAGCCCACCAGGTGAGCGCTAGCCGAAGCGTGAGCCCATCTAAGGAATATCCGTGCAGCGCTGCAGGTACCACAATCTGCTGATATAGCCAAAGAACTTGCTGACCTTTGGCCCAAGCAATATGCTGGCGCTGGTTAAGCGGTGCAATCGGCCAGCTCTGTGGCAGCGGCGACTGCAAGACAGTTTCGTGCGGCACATCGCCAAGCTGCCAGTGCCAGGCTGACTGAATGCTTTGCTGGCTACAGCAGCGTAGGCGCTGAAGGGCCTGTGTGAGGTGATTAGACGCAGAGCAGGGCACAGGAGAAATCATGTATCTTCAGCTATGATCGGCAAAGTAGTGGATAGGCGCTTGCTATGTCGTCTTCTCGCCCGTACGAGAGCAAAGTCCTGACCTTCATTCTGCGACAATTTCAGCAGGGGTTAGAGCGACATCGCCGTGCGGTTCGTCAAGCTAAGCATACGGCGACCTGGAGCTTTAAGCTGGCGCTTTCTCCAGTCTATGCGGTGCTGCGAGCGACTCGGCTCGCAGGCCGGCAGTTTGGCAGCGCCAGAAAAGCCTGGCAATTGAATCAATCAAAGGCCGGTACGGCAGCAGCGGAGCGGCCAGCTTTGTCTCGCCGACCTGCCGCTCCGCCGGCTGTGACCTTTCCCATCGAATCAGTGATTGCCTCGGTACAAAGCTGGCTGTCCCTAGAGCCGCGCGCCGCAGGTCGGCTGGCAGAAAGCAGCGATGGTGCCAGCTCACAGTCGGCTATGGCGATGGTAACAGCTTCACCAGGGTCAATCCAGGCAGTTGCCTCTGATTTAGAACGGCGGACGCTGATTTTAATTGGAGCGGAGAATGCGCCCCTCGATCTGCTAACGGCCGAGCAGCAGCTGCGGCTACAGCAGCAGATCTTTGCCCTGGTAGAAGCCTATTGGCAATATCGGACGCAGACGCTGGGCTTGGGTGCGCGGATTATCACTAGCCTGCCGCTGCCTGCCGGTTGGAAGCAAGCACTGCTGCAAGGCACCCAAACGATGACCCTGCAGCAGTGGCATGAGCAGGTCAGTCAGATTCTCAGCCAGCAGCAGGATAGCGCTCTCATCAAGACTCAGGGCCGCAAAGCTCGCTATCAGCAGATGAAGTCTAGGCTGAGCGCTCGGCTAAGCGCAGCTGCACCCAGTCAGCTGTCGGCTGACTTAGACGCCGAGATTGACTATTTACCGGTACTGTCTATTCCGCTCGCTTCTGCTAGCCCCTTTTCCATCGGTGCGCTGATTGCTCAACGGCGATGGCTGGGCTGGTTAGTGCAAGATCGGCATATGCCCTCTCAGCCTGCTGCTCCCCCCCCAGTGCAGACAGCCTCGCTGCAGAGAGTGAGCGTTGCTGAAGCTGCTCTCCCTAGGGCTAATCCGTCCTTAGCGTCTGAGCTCTCAAAGGCGGCTCATCAGCGAGGCAAACGCAATCTTGACGCTGAAGTAACTCAGGTGACCTACATCGAACATCCGCTTGAGAAGGGGCTGCGCTGGATTGATCGACTTTTGTCTTGGTTAGAAACCCTGTGGCAGCGGCTGCGAATTTGGTGGCATGCCCGAAGCGCCAGCCGCTAGCTGGCCAAGGACCAGCTGCGCTGGATTGTCGGTGCGGCAAGTCCAGTCGTCTGAAAGGTCTATCTCGCGATGCGATCGGCCAGATTTCGCTTGAGCTTTGCAACTGGACTGCTTCGCAGCTGATACATGAGCTTGGGGACGCCTACTTTAATATGTCGGCGTAGCTGCGCATGTACCAGCTCATGCAGCCGGCAGGCATCAGTAGCGACAGTTTTAATGGCGACTGCTGGCGTGGCAGCGGCTGATTCCGAATCTACCGCCGAGGTGGGAGATTCGGGAGAGTAGTTTTTTAGCAAGTGGCGTACTGGTCCTACGAAGTGAGCGGCTACTGTCTCGGGCAGGATGCTGTCTTGAGATTTAACCACTAGTACCTGCTGGGGATCCCAGCATCGACAGCCTGTGCGGTAGGCCATTGCTGCATAGCAGGTCTGAGTTGCCCAGTTGGGAATGCCCATCAGTGAAGGTTGACTCAAAAACCACTCAACAAACTCCAAATCGTATGCCTCCTGACGCATCATGTAGAGCCCGCCATTGATTTTTCTAGGTAGCCTCAAACTGTGATCTAACAGCAGTCTCTGAGGGCTAACAGAGTAAGATGGACGGCTATCGACCATAAAGACGGCTGATGTATCGGCACTTGGCCAGTCAAACAGATGCTGAAAAGGCTGAAGAAACAGAATGTCGCTGTCGCAAAACCGAATATCGCCCTCGCTCAGCAGAGGGACATCCAGTAGCTTCAACCGTAGCGGATTTTGATAGCGGCTTTGGCGAGCAGTGGGATAGTCCTGCAGGCGCTCATCCATTTGCTCATCTATCTCGCGACGAGGCAAAATGCTAACGTCGGGCAGCGCGGCTGTCAGTCTATCGACGTCTGCGGAAGTCAAAGAGCCGTCATCGTGAATGATCAGCTTGATGGGCTCGGCGGCATACTGATAGAACGATTTAAAGCACAGCAGCGCCATGTCTACATGCTTGTGGCAGAGTAGACTTCTAACGGGTAAAGAAGGTGACACCTTGGGCATAGAGAGCTTTCTAGCCTCGGCTATGGGTTTTAGCTGAACGAACACCTAGGCTGACATAGCTGCAGCCAGGCTGGGCTGACCTAGAAGGCTTTGATAGACCTGAGCCATATCAGCGGCTTCGGCCTGCATCCTACGGACGGGTCGAATACCTTGCTGGAGCTGTTCTAGGTAAGCGCGATCGCAGGCCAGCTTTGCCAGGGCATCAGCCCAAGCTTGAGGATCGCTAGGCGGTAGTAGCAGCCCGTCAACTCCATCGTTGATGAGTTCTGGAATCCCCCCCATGTTTGACCCTAGAACCGGCAGCTTGCAAGCATGCCCCTCCAGGACTACCATCGGTCTGACATCAAACCACTGCGCCGGGGCAGCTAGCACATCGTATTGAGAAAGCTGGTCAGCCAGGCTATCTCTTTGCAGCTGCGGCTTGATCCGAATGCGAGAGGAATCGCTAATACTGGCTCGCACCTCTCGCTCATAATGTTCGTCATTCGGGACGCCGTGAATCGAGAGCTCAATGGGGACGCTCTCAGGCAGTCGCTCGACCGCATCGACTAAGATGTGAATGCCTTTGGTGCGATTCCAGCGACCCAAGAAAACCACCTTGAGCGGGCCTTCGGTGCGCCTACGCGATGCGGTAACGGTTGGAACATACTCGGGTAAACCGGTACGAACCATAACCAGTTTGTCTTTAGGAACGCCGTTTCGAATAAACATGTCGCGAAGTAACTCGCTGAGCATAATAATTCGATCGGCTTGCTCAGCCATCTCTAATAAGCTGCGACGGCGCGCTTCGATGAAGGCAGGCGTACTCAGCGCTCTAAACGGTGCTACTTTCTGATTCGGTATTGCAGTAGGCGCATAGAGAGACGCTGGCAAAGGTAGCTGCGCCCACATAGCGGCAGGCAGCTGAGCAAACAGGTGCATAGCCGTTGCTGGCAGAGCTTGCGCGATTGGCTCACAGCACTGGGTACAGCGCGCTACGTCAATCTTGCCATCGCAGGGCTCTGTGCCATTAAGCATGAGCGTTTGTCGCTGACAAATGGCCTGAGGTAAGCGAATCGAGACGATGGTTTTAAGCCCTAGCTGCTTGGCATAGCGCAGGTGAGGCAGTCCGCAGCTCGGCGTCCACTGATGCTGATGGTAGAGCTCCGCTTGCTGTTCGCTCAGCCAGTGAGCAAACTGTTCAAAGCCTGCATGGGGAAATGCACCATGATTAGGCTCTGCAGGCGGCTGTGGAACAGCCGGATAGCGAAAAACCTCAATATCTTTGTGAACGTAGGTTGTAGAAGAGGATTGAGCGTGGGCTGCGGCTATTTTACTGGAGATGCCGTATCGGGTTAGTAGCGGTAGGAGCTCACTGAGTCGCATTTGAATGCCACCACAGTCTTCTGGAAAATAGCGTGCAACAGTATGAACTGCGCGATACGCCGGCGGTTGAAAATCACCCATGGATGTCAGATGCTGTGTATTTGATGTCTGTGTATTTGATAGCTATGTATTTGATGGCTATGTATTTGATGGCTACGTATTTGTTCAGCTTTGGGTACTGGTTTTTGATGCTGGTTGCCTCTGTTTCAACTCGTTCTGTTTCAACTTATGTAGAGATATCTCGTCTAGCCTGGACTGAAAGCCTGGAACAGTTCTTACAGAATATCGTGATTTTATAATTGGCTCAAGGTCAGGTGACATATCTAAAATATAAGCGTGCTTATATCCATTCTGAATGTTGGTTAAATAAGTTCCTTGTTGTAGCAAAAGATTTACATTGTCATCTAAATACGGAGACAAAGAGAGCACATTACCCAACGTATCAAAAGAACCGTCTCTTCGCTTTAGAACAATTAAAACAGATTTATCCTGGCTGTTTAAGAAGTCAGCTATTCTGGGCAACACCTCAGACTTATTCCACCAAGTATCGGCTGATATTATTAAATAGTTATAGGCAACACCTAGCAAAATTAGATATGTTAGCAGAAGCTTTCCCAGCTTTTTGCTGAGCCAAAATCGACTGCTGATGCAGCGCCCAATGAAATAGCTAATACTTAATTGAACGCCAAGGCAGGCTGGCATAAAATAGCGCTGAGTTGTAGAAATTTGCGACTCCTGAGTAATGTCGTACATAGCGATCGCTAAGAAAGGAAAAGCGGTGAGGCTAATTACGAAAGCAGCCTGAGATGGCGCACTTTTTTGCTTAACTAAATAGAGCAGGCTAAGCAAATAAATAATAACGGTACTAAAAGTTAAAGCAACAGTTATTGGATGATCTATGTGAGTGTTGAAATCCAAGAAGAGTCTGCCAAAGTTAAAAAACCAGCTCTTAATCAGCGATTCATTGCCGTTCCACAGCGGTGTGCGGTTTTGAGTCCATGAGGTAGCGGCAATAGCAGAATCGCGATAGAAAACAGTTGTGATAATCCAGGGTGTAAAAATCAATATTGAGAACAGTGAAGCCTGAGCATATTGCTTAAAAGCGCACCTGTTTTTAGAGAATAGATGGTAGGTAAGATAGAGTCCATGAGAGATGCTCAGGGCTAAAGATAGGAAAAAGGTATACAGACCCAGCGCTAGCGCGCAGGCATAGCCTATCCAGAACTTCAGCTGTTTGGTTCGATTGGCATAAAGCAGAAGAATGCAGGATACTAAGACTATTGCTGTCCAAAAGCTGTAGGGTCTAGCCTCTTGCGCGTACAATACGTAAAAGGGTGAAACAGCGGCTAAGCTGACGGCGCTTAAGCTAACCGTCCTCGAACGAAATAGTAGTCTAGTTAACCAAAAAATTAGGCCTATATTCAGAAGGCTGAAAGCTGCAGACATTGAGCGAATGCCTGTGACTGAACTGCTAAAGTTGGAAGACCATAGCTTTGCCAGCAGAAAAAAGAGCGGTGGATGCTGAGGTTCTTCTTTCGCCAACCCTAATATTGTTGGCAGCAAGCTAGTGCTTGCCTGCTCTTCTATATAGTTTGAGAGATCGTGGGGCGAAATAATTTCTCCGGTATAGAAGTGATTCAGGAGCGCTTCTGCTGACAGGCCAAAAACTCGGATTGAGGTATAAACTTCATCGCTCCAATAGTATTTACTCTCTAATCCGTAGAATCGAAAAAAGCCGCCTAAGATGACGATGGCAATAGCTAATATTAGAAACCCGTCTAGCTTTCTGAAGTTGGAAATAAGCACTTTCATGTTCATTTTTGGTAGATGCTGGTTTTCATTCCTGGCTGTTGAGCGGCCGTAATGCGTCAGTGCTGCCTGTATTGCAGATGGTTTTGAGAAAATGCTAAAGCTGGCAAAGTCGCATTCTGAAAAGCCTGATAAGTTCAAAATCTAAACTTGAACTCGCATAGCTCACATATAAAGCGTCTCAGCTGATGTTCTTAAGATTGAGCACTGGCTTTAAAAAAATCTTGTTATTAAGTTGATGAGTGTGAAAGTTTAGTGAATTATTTAGCAAACAGCTGCAAATTTACTGTCTGCGCTGGATTAAGTCGGAAAGTGCTTTCATCAAAAGAAGCTAGGGTAAGGCTGATCTACACAGCGGTGTGTAAACCATATGAGGCATACGCAATAGGCAAATCTGATGCAGGACTTTATACCTAAATGGATAGCTAGCAAATTTATGCTCCGCCGATGGATGCTGCTACCCAATGCCGCCGTGATCTGTTTTTTGCTGGCGATCGCAGCTTACATTAAGCTGGCAGGTCTCTTTGATACCTCACAGCATCATCTGCGGGTTGAGTTTCTTACTAAGCTATTTGAAGAGAGCTTTTTACCTACCGAGCCCTACGTAGGGCTGCTTGCCAATGTTTCAGAGATTCTCTGGTGTGGAACGGCCGTCACCTGCTGGTTTAGCTATCGTCTGGTGCAGCGGCTCGGCGGCAGCTCGCGTCAAACAGGCCAATACCTGCTGTTTTCGGCAGTGCTGATCAGCCTATTTCTATTAGATGATACTTTCCGAGTTACGCTAATTTTGGCGCTGCTAGCCGGCGTTCCTAAGCTGGTAATGTATAGCCTCTATGGTGCAGCAGTGGTCGTTTACGCAAAGCTGTTCTGGCAGAAGATATTAAAAACGCCCTATCTACTAATGCTGTCGTCAGTTGCGCTGCTCGTGGTCTCAGCGCTAGCGGACGTTGCCCACCTGCCCGGTAGCGGCACGCCTATTCTGATGGAGGATGGCACTAAGCTGCTAGGCATCCTCAATATTGGTCTTTACTTTTATCAGGTCTGCCAGGATGAAGTGCTGCGATCTCGCCAGGCAATCGACCGCTGATTGAGCGACGGCTTTGCAGATCGCTATGCCGGATTTACAGCCTTTTTAGCAGAGAGCTGCCACAGTGTGGGTTCGTAGGGCGATCGCTGAGGTTGGTAAATCAGCGTTAGATCGTAGCCCTGACTGACATAGTTGCGCAGTTCGTCAGAGGGGCGATATAGAAAAACAGACGCATAGGACTGCAGCGAGGCTAGCGATAGCGTTTCAACCGATCTGACGACTGGCTGCTGACAGGTGCGGCAGTGGGGCTGAATCTTTAAAGGCACGTCGCTATTGAGCTGATGGCACAGCGCTAGGAGCATGCCCGAGATAGCGTCGCTGACCACTAGCGGCTGCTCAGCCTGATCAATAATTTGCGCTACTTGGGGATCAAAATAACCGCTGTTTTTATTCCACCAGGTAGGCGCTCGATCGATCGCGATGTCTGACAGCAGCGCCCCCGACAGAACAGCAGCGGCTGCCCATCGCCAAAACCGATGCTGCGGCTGAGACAGTGCGCTTGTGCCTGCTGCTAGTAGATAGGCCACGATGAGAATGACGCCTAAATACCCGGGCATAAAATAGCGAGCTGAGATAGATCGCTGCCCGCCAAGCATAACATCAGGCACAATCAAGCACAGTGCATTAACCCCAACCATCAAAGCCAGCGTCTTTTTATTTCTGGCTTTGATGGTTGGGGTA
>JAAHIA010000182.1 GCA_010671975.1 Leptolyngbya sp. SIO4C1
CTAAGATGAGCATTTCCCAATTGCTCATCTTAGGGCTTGGCCGCGATCCTACCTTGACTGGTAGAACCGTCATCTGGAATGGCGTTATTGAGCGGTTAAGCGCTCATAACATTTGGCTGGGCTTCGGTCGAGAGTCATTCTGGCTATCGGATAACCCGCTGGCTCGCGGCTTCGGCGATATTGCCAGTGAATATATGCCAGCTCATGCTCACAACGGCTTTATTGACCTGCTGGTTGATTTAGGGTTGATTGGGCTAGCTGTTTTTGTCATTGGGTATTTAGCAACGCTGCTGTTAGCGCTTCGACGCTCCTACCGCGCCAAAACGCCTGAGGACCTGTGGCCAATTGCCATCATGCTGTTTATTCTGGTCTATAACATTACCGAAAGTCTATTGATGAAGCGAGCCAATCTATTTTGGGTAATGTATTTAACTAATTTCTTTTCGCTACGGATTTGGCCCAAGGCGTCTGCTTGAGCCGCTTTAAGTTAGCTATCTGCGCTGACCAATCAAGAATTACAGCGTATGATAAAGGTGGAGCAACAAGCAAAGCGAGGGGCAATCTTGCCCCTCGCTTTTGTTTAAAGCCTAAGCTATCTAAACGAGTCGGTTGCTGATAGTTTTGCCGCGCGAAGGATTCTGGGCTGGCCTATGCCGCTAGGGGCAGCTGTCTGTAAAATAGAACACCTCTACCCTGCTTAAAGCAACTGTAATCATACTGATCTTTCAAGTATGAATTATTTTAATTACTTTTTGCTCATACCAATTAACAGAAGGATTAAAGTCAACTGAAGAGAAAACTTGATATATTGCAGAACTATGGTCGCTATCGTGAACTAATAGTTTTATTTCATAGCTAGCTGGGGATTCTTAAGACTGAGTACCGGCCTTGACAGACTGGCAGATCCATCAGCTGATTACGTTCAATATGCAGTGGCGGCAAATTAGATCTTTTCAGAAAAAGCGATTTTCAGGACTGCGATTTCAAATTGTTGGCATCGTTGGTTTGGTCTTTTTAGTGCTCTTTTGTGGTCAATTTGCGATCGCGCGCATGATCCTATTGCACAGTTTTTTAGAGCTAGAGGACGCTCGCGTGCTGCGCAATACGGAGCGGCTGCAGGCGGCCCTGGCAGCTGAGCTTGCCACCATCGAAACCTCTGCCATCGATGAAGCTACCTGGGATGCTACCTACAGCTTTGTTGAGCAGCCCAACCTCACCCATATTGAAAAAAATTTACCCATTACGACGCTGAGCGATAACGAGCTGAGCCTGCTGCTGATTTTGCATCATTCTGGACGCATCGCCTACGGTCAGGGCTACAACCGCGCGCATCATCTGCAGGTTCCGGTGGCTGCTGGGCTGTGGCCACATATAGCGCCCGGCAGTCCGCTCTTGTCGCCGGCTGAGACCGGCGTGCCGCTGTCTGGTATCTTACGTTTGCCAGAAGGACCGCTGCTGGTTGCGGCCGTGCCCATTCTCACCAGCGAGGCCACCGGCCCCGTGCAAGGCACCTACTTGATGGGACGCTTCTTTGATCACACCGTCTTGGCCCGACTGGCTCGCAAAACGCAGCTTTCACTGCAGCTTTACGACTATTACAGTCCGCTGCTGCCGGCCGACCTGCAGGCTCAAAAGATCAGCTTTACGAGCCTCGATGCTATCCGCGTGCAGCCGCTCGATCACAGCACCTTGGCCAGCTATCTGCTGATCTCAGACATAACCGGTGAGCCTGCCTACGTGCTCAAGGCCACCATGCCGCGTGAGTTCTATGCTCAAGGTCTCAAAAGCCTGCGCTACTACCTGGTCTCCACCTTTGTCATCAGCGTCATTTTCTTAGCGCTCTGTCTGCTGCTGTTTGAAAGAATGGTGCTCTCGCGGCTCAGCATTCTCAGCCAAGCGGTGAGGCGCATTGGGCAGAGCAACGACTGGTCCATTCGGCTGCCGCTGCTAGACAATACCGAGCTCTCTCGCTTTGCCGCCACGATTAACCACATGCTCGATCATCTGGTGCGATCGCAGTCGGCGCTGCGCGAAAGTGAAGAACGCTATGCCCTGGCTGCTAAGGGGTCAAAAGACGGACTCTGGGACTGGAATCTGAAAACCAAAACCGTCTATCTTTCTACCCGAGCGGCTAAAATCTTAGGCTGCCCTCATCGCCAGTCGGGCTGGTCGCTATCGGCGCTGCGCACCCACATCTACAGCGGCGACCTGACCCGCTTTCGCACTGCCATGCAGGCTCACCTGCGGCATGAGACCCGACAGTTTAGCGGCGAATTTCGCCTGTCGCATCGGCCCGGCAGCTACCGCTGGGTAATGGTTCGTGGGCTAGCCATTCGCGACGAGCAAGGCAAAGCCTACCGCATGGCCGGCTCTTTGACCGATCTATCCAAGCATCGCGCATTCTACGATGAACTGACTGGGCTGCCCAATCGCCGACTGTTTCTAGAACAGCTCAAGCGTCTGCTCTGGCAAGTGCAGCGTCAGCCCGGCTATCGCTTTGCTGTTCTGTTTTTAGACTGCGATCGCTTCAAGGTGATCAACGATAGCCTGGGTCACTCCGCCGGCGATCGGCTGCTGCAGGTCGTTGCCCAGCGGCTAGAAAGCTGTCTGCAGCCGGGCGATATGGTCGCTAGAATCGGCGGCGACGAGTTTATCATCCTGCTAGAAAACATTGCCGATATTCAAGCCGTCACGCGCACAGCAGAACGCCTGAATCGAACGCTGCTGCAGCCGATTGAGCTAGAAAACCAAACCCTTTATGTCTCAGCCAGCATCGGCATTGCCTTAAACCCAGCGGATGAAGCGCAGCCTGAGCGACTGCTGCGCAATGCCGACATGGCGATGTATCAGGCCAAGGCGATGGGACGCGCGCAGTATGCCATCTTCGACCACCAGATGCACGCTCAGGTGCGGCGCGTCATGCAGCTAGAGACCAGCCTGCGCCAGGCGATTGAGCAAGAAAAGCTGCAGCTGTACTATCAGCCTATTGTCTCGCTAGAGACGGCCGAGCTGATGGGCTTTGAAGCCTTGGTTCGCTGGCAGCATCCAGAGCGCGGCCCCATTTCTCCAGCCGAATTTATCCCACTGGCAGAAGAAACCGGGCTGATTTTTCCGCTGGGTCGCTGGGTGATTCGCCAAGCCTGCCAGCAGCTGCAGACCTGGCGGCAGCTGCTAGGGCTGAGCGAGTCGCTGTCGATAGCTGTCAACCTCTCTCGTCGTCAGCTGTCGCAAAGCAACCTAGCTGCAGAAATTGAAGCGATTCTGCAAGCGACCGGGCTGCCGCCCTACTGCCTGACGCTAGAAATTACCGAGACCGCGCTGGTAGACAACGACCTAGCGGCTGAGCAGCGGCTCAAAGAGCTGCAGGGGCTGGGCGTTAGCCTGGCCATTGATGACTTTGGGACGGGCTACTCGTCCTTGATCTACCTGCATCGGTTTCCGATCGATATGCTCAAAATCGATCGGGCTTTTGTTAAGACCATCGGCAGCCAGCAGCAAAATTTAGCGATTATTCAGGCGATTATTTCGCTGGCGCACGGGCTGGGCATCGATACGGTAGCTGAAGGCATTGAAACTGCCGAGCAGCGCTCGGTCGTGCAGGCGCTCGGCTGCGATCGCGCCCAGGGCTATCTGTTTTATGAAGCCTTACCCGCCAGTGAAATTGCGGCGCTGCTCGGCCAGTCGGTCAATCTGCTAGGACCGTCCGTCGGCTAAAGCACAAAGTGCTCAGTAAAATCCTCATAAAAGCCATTGGCCGCAGCCCGCAGAGACAGCCTAGAACTGTAAGATAGCTAGCAGTGTCTTTGCCGATGCCGCATGAATACCGTTACTGCGAGCGTGCCAGCGGCCGCTAGCATTTCTGAAAATCGCGATCGCATTTTAGCCGCCATTGATGTAGGCACCAATTCTATTCACATGGTGGTAGTGAAAATTCAGCCCGCGCTGCCGGCCTTTACCATCATCGATCGCGAAAAAGATACGGTGCGGCTGGGCAACTTTTGTGAAAAGACCGATAAGCTGACTGAAGCCGCCATGCAGCGCGGCATTGATGCCCTGAAGCGGTGTCTACAAATTGCCGAAAGCCTACGCGCCGACGACGTGGTGGCGGTGGCGACCAGCGCCGTACGCGAAGCCAAAAACGGTCTGGCGTTTCTAGATCGGGTGCAGGCCGAGGTAGGGCTGACGATCAACCTGATTTCTGGCCCAGAAGAGGCGCGGCGGATCTATCTGGGCGTGCTCTCTGGCATGGAGCTAAAGGGGCAGCCGCACGCCATCCTCGATATCGGCGGCGGTTCGACCGAGCTAATTTTAGGCACGGGTGAAATCCATCGCTCTTTGAGCAGCACCAAGGTCGGGGCCGTGCGCCTCAGCGCTAGGTTTGTCACCACCGACCCGATCAGCCGAGAAGAATTCATTCGCCTGCAGGCCTACGTGCGTGGCATGTTAGAGCCGCCCGCTGACGAGCTTAAGCAGCAGCTGGCCACCGGCGAAACGCTGCAGATGATCGGCACCTCCGGCACGATAGAAACCTTAGCCATCCTTTGCGCGGTCGACGACTATGGCACGGTGCCCGACCCGCTCAACGGCTACCGCATGAGCTACAAGGCGCTGTCTAAGTGGATTGAGCGGCTGCGCAAGATGACCTATGCAGAGCGGCTAGCCCTGCCCGAGATGTCTGACCGGCGGGCTGAGATCATCGTGCCGGGCGCGGTAATTTTGCAAACGGCGATGCAGCTGCTCGGGGCTGAGGCGATCACCATTTGCGAATGCGCGCTGCGCGAAGGCGTCGTCGTCAACTGGATGCTGACCCACGGGCTGATTGAAGACCGCATGCAGTATCAGCAGTCGGTGCGCGATCGCAGCGTCATGGCCACTGCCAAAAAGTATCAGGTCGATTTAGCCCAGAGCGAGCGGATTGCCGCCTTTGCCGGGGCGCTGTTTGACCAGACGCAAAATCAGCTGCACACCTGGGGCGCGATCGAGCGCGAACATCTCTGGGCGGCTGCCATTCTGCATAACTGCGGTCACTTTATCAGCCACTCGGCGCATCATAAGCATTCGTACTACCTGATTCGCAACGGCGAGCTGCTGGGCTTCACCGAACCCGAAGTCGAGCTAATTGCCAACATCGCCCGCTACCATCGCAAGAGCGCCCCCAAGAAAAAGCACGAGCCCTATCGCGAGCTAGACAAGCTACAGCGCAAGCAGGTCGAGCAGCTCAGCGCCATCCTGCGCATCGCCGTCGCGCTCGATCGGCGCGGCATTGGGGCCGTATCGCGATTTGAGTCGCAGGTTGAGTCGGGGCTGCTGAGCCTGACCATCTACCCAGCCCATGCGGAAGATAGCTGCGATTTAGAGCTGTGGAATCTTGATTTTAAGAAAGCCTGCTTTGAAGCAGCGTTTGGCGTGAGGCTGGTAGCAAGACTGGCCGAGCGTTGAAGAGACGCCCGGTTGCTTGGCAAGGTTTTATGCTTTAAGCGCAGCCTGTCAGAAGTCCGGCAGCGCTAGCCAGCTGCCTGAATGCGTGTGGCAATAAGTTTTTCTTCTCGATCACATTAGATACCGATCTGTCGATCGGGGGATTGTTTTGGCGATCTTTAGCTAGACTTTAATCAATGGAAAAATAATTTTACATAGACATTTTTCTATGTAAATTACGAGGATAGCTCATGCAGTGGTTCATGCTAATCGCGATCGCGCTGACATTCGCAACGCTGGGTAAGCGCCTGACGCTGATTGACGAAGTCTATGCGCTAGCCACCTACAGTGCAGGTGCGGTCAGCGGGCTTTGGGGATTTGCGATCGCGCCTGAGATAGCGCAGTTCTTGTTAGAAGGGCTGGCGCTGAGCTGGCTGCTGCGGTTTGCTCGCATTTAGCATGGCGTACCACTGCAGTGAGCTTCTCTGTCAATCTGGTTGAGATCAACAACTATGGATGTATTTGATTTGAATGTTTTACCCTCAGTGCTGGCCACGACGCCAGAGGCAGACTATGGCGCCTGGGTGCTCACGGGCGTACTGCTGACGCTAGTGGTGATCTACCTAGCGAGTAAGCTAGGCGGCGAACTCTCTAAGCGGCTCAATCTGCCGCCGGTTTTAGGTGAGCTAGTCGGCGGCGTGGTGGTCGGCGTCTCGGCGCTGCATCTGCTGATGTTTCCTGAGAGCGGCGCGGCGGCGAGCGACTCGGTGATGATGAGCCTGCTGCAGCAGCTCGGAAACCTCGATACCGCTGCGCTGACGCAAATTTTCCAAAGTCAGAGCGAAGTGATTTCAGTTCTGGCTGAGCTGGGCGTGATCGTGCTGCTGTTTGAGATTGGCCTAGAGTCTGATTTGAGAGAGCTGGGCAAAGTCGGCTATCAGGCAGCGGTGGTTGCCGTGGTTGGGGTTGCGGCCCCGTTTATGTTGGGCACCGTTGGCTTGGTTATGCTGTTTCACGCGCCGGTGATTCCGGCTATCTTTGCCGGGGCAGCGCTGACGGCGACCAGCATTGGCATTACGTCTAAGGTGCTCTCAGAGCTAGGCCATCTCAAGTCTACCGAGGGCCAAATTATTGTGGGCGCCGCCGTGATTGACGACGTGCTCGGCATCATTGTGCTGGCAGTGGTGGCTAGCCTGGCAAAAACGGGTGAAGTTGACCTGCTCAACGTGGTCTATTTGATTGGCAGCGCCAGCGCCTTTTTGCTGGGGTCAATCTGTCTCGGTAAGTTTTTCAACAAGAGCTTTGTTGCGATCGCAGATAAGCTACAGACGCGCGGCGCGCTGCTGATTCCAGCGTTTACCTTTGCGCTGGTGATGGCCTGCTTAGCAAACGTGATTCATCTAGAGGCAATTTTAGGAGCCTTTGCCGCTGGGCTGGTGCTCGATGAAACCGACAAGCGCAAAGAGCTAGACCAGCAGGTGATGCCAATTGCCGATATTTTGGTGCCGATTTTCTTTGTCACGGTTGGGGCTAAGGCCGATCTTGGGGTTCTCAATCCGGCTGTGGCTGAAAATCGAGCCGGGTTAATTATTGCCACCTTTTTGATTGTGGTTGCCATCCTCGGTAAAGTCGTCACCGGCTGGGCCGTACTGGGTCAGCCCCAGGTAAATCGCTTGGCGATTGGCGTGGGGATGGTGCCTCGGGGTGAGGTCGGCCTGGTGTTTGCCGGCATCGGCTCGGCCAGCGGCGTTTTAGATAAGCCGTTGGAAGCGGCAATTATTGTCATGGTGATTTTGACCACATTTTTAGCGCCGCCGATGCTGCAGTGGGCCTTAGCCAAGCCGCCGGCAGAACCAGAAACAGAGCCAGCCGTGGCAGCTGTCGAGGTGCCAGCTGGGGATTAGGTGAACTGACCGACGGCAAAAGTTTGAAAAAAGTTTGAAAGCGGTTCGGGCTCTCTGCATGAGAGCCCTTTTTTTGGCTCTATCGGTTTTAAGCATCATCGTCATCGCGACGGTTGCTGAGCAGACCGGTCATGGTAGCGGTGCCCATTGTCCACATGGTCAGGGCGCTGTCGAGAATGCGATCTTGCGGCTCGGTGAGAGCAGGCTGATTGGCAAAGTGGACGGCGGTGCCGCCAGCGGTCAGCGTTAGCGATAGGGTGGCAATGAAAACGAGATTGAATTTGACTGGGCGCATGGTGAACTCCGTGGCTTGGTTACATGCGTCTATGGTCTTGGAAATATCGCTAAAGTTCAGTCTCTGAGAGGGTTTCAGACGGGATGACTTGAGGCTGACTTTGGGATGAGTTTTGTCATATTCGTAGAGGCCGCTTTTTTGCGATTGATAGAATATCGGCAAGCGGTGTGAGGACAGGATGGCAGTGCGATCGCTAACGGCAGTTCCAGAAAGTCTTGAGCAAATCAATCGAGCTTTGACTGAGCGAGAGTGGAGCCGTGAAGACTTGGCAGAGCGTTGCGGCTGTAGCCGTCAACCAGCCGTCAAGTTCTGCTCGGGTAAAGCCGTCAGCAGAAAGCTATTTGTCAGCTTTTGCAAAGCACTGGCGCTAGATTGGGAAGTGGTTGCTGGCTTAAAGTCGGTTACGCCCCTTGCTGAATCAGCTGAGTCTGCGGAGCCTGACATCACCGCGCTGGTGCAGGAAATTCGTCAGCAGGTGAAAGCCGACATTCACGCTCGCTGCGGTACGATGCGCGTGCTGGATATGGAGCAGCCAATCGGCATTGGTGATATCTATACCAGCGTCAATATTCTGGAGAGGATTTCGGGTCGACGGCGGTTAGCGATTGATCAGCTGTTAGAGAATTGCAATGTCGCAGACTTTGATCGCTTCATGCTGGGGCAGGTCCATGATGAGCGGGTGCCAGGGCTAGAAGCGGTTGAGCGCTATGACAAGCTGATGGTTCTGGGTAAGCCAGGCGCAGGCAAAACCACGTTTATGAAGCGGCTAGCGACGCTATGCAATCAGGGCAAGTTTCAGGCGCAGCGCGTGCCGGTATTTGCGACGCTAAAGGAATTTGCCGAAGCGCAGGGGCGACCGAGCTTGCAAGACTATATTGCTCAGCAGTGGCAAGCCTGCGGGCTAAAAGAACCTACATCGGTAGAGCAAGTCTTAAAAAACGGGCGTGCTCTGATTTTGCTTGATGGGCTAGATGAAGTACAGGAGAGCGATCATAGTCGTATTCTGCAAGCCATCAAGGGTTTTACGAACGAATTTCGCACCTGTCAATTTGTCATGACCTGTCGCATTGCCGCGCGGGAATATACCTTTCAGCAGTTTACCGAGGTCGAGGTTGCGGATTTTAACCGAGAACAGATTAAAGAGTTCGCAACAAAGTGGTTTAAGACTAAGGAGGATCCTAAAAAAGGTCAATATTTTATCAAACGGCTCAAAGACAATAAGCCGATTCAAGAGCTAGCGACAAATCCGCTGCTGCTGACGCTGCTGTGTTTAGTGTTTGGTGAGGCGGCAGATTTCCCAGCGAACCGCTCGGAGCTTTATAAAGAAGGGCTCGACGTGCTGCTAAAAAAGTGGGACGCCAAGCGCAATATCGAGCGCGATCAGGTCTATAAAAAGCTGTCGCTAAAGCGCAAAGAAGACCTGCTGAGCCAGCTGGCCTTTAAGACGTTTGAGCGAGGCGACTACTTCTTTAAGCAGGCAGTGGTCGAGCAGCAGATTATTGACTATATTCGCAATCTGCCAGGCGCAAATGAGGATGAAGAGGCGCTGCAGCTCGATAGTGAAGCCGTGCTTAAATCGATCGAAGCGCAGCACGGCTTGCTAGTAGAGCGAGCCAGAGGAATTTACTCTTTTTCGA
>JAAHIA010000183.1 GCA_010671975.1 Leptolyngbya sp. SIO4C1
CCATAATGCTCCTGATCGCCCGGCGCGTTGTCGTAATGTTTCGGATCCTCCGCCGCACTGAGGTCCTGACCCGGCGGCGTCTTTGGCGTCTTCCACAGTTTGAAAGCGGCCGACATGCCGCTGTCGCTGAGCTGGTTCACCAGTGGCTAGGGGCCGACCTAGAAAAGAACCTAGGGCTGTCTCCGCGTCAGTGGGACCAGTTTGTTGAAGTTCTCGACAGCGAGCAGCGTCAGCTCCTGGCGCTCAAGCAGCAGCAGTTTCAAGACCCAGAGCGAGCCACACCTTCCGATGTAGAGATTGCCCGACAGCTGGGCTGGACCCCCAAGCGCGTTCAGCGCCGCTGGAGCCAGATTATCTCTCAGGCTTGGAAGCTGCGCAACAACAGCCGCAATCAGTAAGGTTTCTCCGGTCAAAGCTGCACAATCGTGAACGAGGCTCGCTAAGCGAGCCTTTTTTACTGCCGTCGGCCAGGCATTATCTGTTCGGGTAGTCGCCAGCCGCCTAGCAAAACAGGTCAGAATAAATTAGCCCTATAAATCAGCTGTACAGGTTAGCCGCAGTTCATTCGCTACGGTTAGGTTGCTACGGTTAGATCGCTACAGTTCATTCGCTACGGCCCACCCGTCATAGCTCATCCGTCACAGCCGGCCAGTCGTAGAGCAGCCACAGCCGGCCAGTGAGAAGAATACCCCGTGAGCGGCCCATAGCGCTGTCGTCTGCCTAGCGCTAATTGTTTTCAGCTTGGGCAGCCGCATCTTCGGGCGGCTCAAACTTGTAGCCAACGCCGCGAACTGTCTGAATCAGCGTTGGCTGAGTCGTATCAATTTCAATTTTTTTGCGAATCTGACCAATGTGCACATCGACAACCCGCTGGTCGCCCACATAGTCATAGTCCCAAACTTTTTGAATCAGCTCTGCCCGCCGCCAGACGCGACCCGGATGGCTGGCTAAAAAGTGAAGCAGGTCAAATTCTAGCGCCGTCAGCGGCACAAGATCGCTATCTAGGGTGACTTCTCGACGGATCGGGTCAATGGCGAGCTTATTGAACGTCAGACACTGCTGCTCAGCGGCGGTAACCGGTCGCTGCCGCTTCAAAATTGCGCCGACCCGCACTTCTAGCTCGCCAAGGCTGAAAGGCTTGGTAATATAGTCGTCCGCACCCTGATTAAAGCCTTTGATCTTATCGGCTTCGTCAGTCCGGCTAGTCAGCATCAGCACAAAAACGCCGGTGCGCGACTGCATCTCTTTGCAGAGATCGTAGCCGTTCGCATCCGGCAAATTAACATCCAAAATCACCAAATCAGGGTTGAATTGCTCAAAAATAGTGAGCGCATTTTTACCGTCTTCCGCTGATTCCATCTGGTAGGACTGCTTAGCCAAAAATCGATGGATTAAATTGCGGATAGCGGGATCATCGTCAACAACCAGGATTTTGGCAGAGGCCATAGTCATAATCCTTGCATCGATAAACGTTTACTTGGAGAAAGCAACCCATATAAAACCCAGGCTGCCCGAGGACGCCCCTCTAAAGACTTAATTCATAAGATTTCACGAACTTCAGAGAAAATTTTTATAATGCATCCATACTATAGTAAGCACCGATCGGTGTTCAGAAAGTAAAACAGGCGTTTCAGATTAATTTTACGAGCTAAATCCTGATGCTGTCAGTTTTTTCTATAGCTTAGCTTCATAGAATTAGCTGAAGATCCCGGGCTCGGATAAAACTTCTCGAATAATTCGTTTTATCTGGTTTTCCTTTAGAGCCTTCCCTAGTTACACTTAGGGTACAGGGAGTAAAAGGCAGCCCTGTCTACTGAGTATGCCCTGACTCTTCATTAAATTTTCTAATTTCGAGCATGGAGTCGACATTATTCCCGCAGGAGGTTTTCGAATGAGCGATCGCAACGCTTACGAAACGCTGGGGCTAGACGAAGCCTCTTCATTTGAAGAGGTGCAGGCAGCTCGGCAGCGTCTAGTCAAAGAATGTGCGGCAGATCCTCAGCGGAAGGAAGCGGTCGAAGCCGCCTACGATGCCATTTTGATGGAGCGGCTGCGGATGCGCCAAGAGGGCAAAATCAAAGTGCCCGACCGGATTCGCTATGCCGAAAAACAGGCTGAGCTAGCCGCTGCTAAGCCAACGCTGCCGACCGTGCCGAACCGCTCGCCGGACTGGCTGCAAGACTGGCTCGATACGCCTAGTCGCAACGATATTCTGTGGCCCACGGCGACCTATCTGGGGCTCTCAGTGCTGACCTGGTTTACGGCGACGCCTGACGGTACGGGCACTTCGGTCATGCTGGGGTTTGGCGTGGCCCTGTGCGTATATTTTCTCAACCGCAAAGAGCATAAATTTTGGCGCTCGGTGCTGCTCTCGGCCGGCGGGCTGATAGCGGGCCTGCTGCTGGGGTTTGGCTCTGTCTCGCTGCTGACGAGCCAAGGCATAGCCGTGACGGCAGCTCAAGTCAGCGCGATCGCATCGATTGTCACCTTTGCCCTGATGTGGTTTGTCAGCAGCTTTTTGCGCTAGCCGTGCAGCGGTAGAAGGCTGCCTCTGGCCTGCTGCTCGCGCTCAATCGCCTCAAACAGGGCTTGAAAATTGCCTTCACCAAAGCCAGTAGCGGTCTTAGTTTGGCCTCGCTCCTGATAGCAGCGACGCTCAATCAGCTCAAAAAAGAAGGTGGGCCGCCCAAAGATAGGCTGAGTAAAGGTTTGTAGCAGCAGCGCTGCCGGCTGCTGAGCGGGCCAGTCAACGAGAATCTGCTGGCGAGCAATTGCCTGCCAGTCGGCTAGCCCTAGCCGGTAGCCGCAGCGCAGCGGCAGCTGCTGATAGTAAGTCTCAGGCACCGGTAGCAGCGACAGCCCGCGCGATCGCAGGGTCGCAATCGCCGATACCAGCTGCCGGCTGCGCAAAGCCAGATGCTGAATGCCCGGACCGCAATGGTGCTCCAAAAATTCTTGGATCTGAGAGTTAGGCGTGCTGGGTTCGTTGATTGGCAGCTGTACCCGACCCTGCGGATGCACCAGCACCTGGCTGCACAGCCCAGAAGCAGCCGTTTGAATTTGAAACGTCTGCTGCAGCTCTAGCCCAAACGCCTGCGCATACCAGCGCGCAGCCGCCTCCAGACTGCCGGCCGGGACGTTCAAAACCGCGTGATCGATGCACTCTAGCAGCGCCGCACCAGAGCTCGCGACCGACTGCTCAACCAGCGTGTGGCGCAGCGGCCCCCAGCCCGAGACCTGACACCAGCGCGGCTCCGCCTGAATTGGCTGAATTAGCCGCGCCCCGGCCGCAGTTGCCTGGGCCACCTGAGCCTCTAAATCAGTGACAGCAAACGCCACGTCTACAATGCCGGGCGAATGCTGCGCGAGGTAAGCTGCGATCGCGTCATCTTCAGACTGAGGTGAAGACAGCCGAATCAAAATTTGGTCCTGCTGCACCCAGCGGCTGTGAGCCATGCCCAGATGCGAGAGCGGCGCTGTGACAGGTTGAAAAAGCAGCGTATGGATAAACCAGTCACACCACGTTTGCGCATCGTCTACATAGAAATGCACATGATGAAAATCCATAGAGTTTAGCCCTGATTGATAGCACCGCTATCAGTGTCCCGCACAGCCCTAAGCGATGGCCTCTACCCAATCAAAATTCTTTGGAAAAAGGCTAACTTTTGTGACAAGAGAAATTCTGAACGCTGACTTCTAGCTTCTGAATTTTGAGCTCTCACTAAGGCAGATGCGGAACATCGAGCCAGCGGCGTTCGGCATGAGACCGGTGGGTGAGGTCCATCAGCAGCTGCGAGTAGACGCCTTCTTGGATGGAGGGAGCAATTAGCTGTTCTTGATCGATGCAGTTGACCCAGTGGTCGACGACGCGAATGAAGGGCGCGAGGCGACCGTCGTCGTAGGTTTTAGGAAAGGCAAGGCGAGCTGGAATCTCTAGCTCAGCCAGCGGTGCGCCCTGCTGCGAGCCGTAGAGTTTGAAGCCATGCACATAGTCTTTTTGGTTATCGCTGCCCAAGACTAGCGTGCCGCGCTCGCCGTAGATTTCGAGCCAGTGACCGCGACCGGTGTAGGTGACTGAGCTGAGCGTCATCTGACAGGGGGTGCCGTCGGCCAGCTCTAACATCAGCGTGCAGGTGTCGTCTGAGTCAACCGGCTTCAGTTCGCCGTTAGCCGGGCGCTGGGTAATAGACGTACTCAGCTGGGCACTCAGCCGCCGCACTGGGCCAAACAGCCAGGCAATATAGTCAAAGGCGTGTGAGCCAATCGCCCCCAGCGCGCCGCCACCCTGATCTTTACGGGCATACCAGTTCCAGCCGCGCTCAGGGTTGGCTCGGCTAGAAGCCAGCCAGTCAATCTTGATCAGTCGCTTTTGGCCGACGTAGCCCTCCGCCAGCAGCTCCGCTAGCCGCTGCCAGGCCGGCACAAAGCGAAATTCAAAATCCATCACGGCGGCGACGGCTTTGGTTTCGGCGAGCGACAGCAGCGCTTCGGCTTCTTCAACCCTCAGCGTCGTGGGTTTTTCGAGCAGCAGATGCTTGCCTGCTTTGAGCACGGTCGAGGCCATGGTGTAGTGCAAAAAAGGCGGCGTGGCGATAGTCACCGCGTCAACCTCAGGGCGAGCCACGATCGCATCCACGGTGGTCTCTACTTGGGGGATGTTATGTTGGCGGGCTACGGCTTCAGCCTCAGCGCGATCGCGATGATAGACCGCCACTACCTTTGTGCGATGGTGCGCCTGCAGCCCCGGAATGTGAATCTTCTGCCCAAAGCCTGTGCCAACCACAGCGACGCCAATTGCTTCTGCCATAGTGCCTCTTTGATGAATGCTCTTTATGTTTAGGGTACAGGCGAAGTGAGCCCACCGGACGAATACGCCCTTCGCAACAATTCGTTAAGCTGTCTAAAGATGCCTCTATCGGGCCTACCCTTCTAGCGAATCAACGATGCAACTCCCTCTTGTCGGCAAAGTAAAGCGACCCGTGCCTTGGCTGGTAGGGCTAGTGCTGTTGGGGCTGCTGAGTACGGGTGCGATCGCGGCTGTGATCTGGCGCAGCCGCCTGCCGCAGTATGACGTAGCGGAGCTAACCGTACCAACTGAGTCAGCTGCTGTGACCGTACGCATCAGCGCCAGCGGCGTCGTTGAACCAGTTCGCACCGTCAACCTCAGCCCTAAAGCGGCCGGCATTGTTGAAGCGCTGCTGGTCGAGCAGGGAGATGCGGTCAGAGCTGGCCAGGCGATTGCCCGGATGGATAGCGAAGATCTAGAAGCGCAGCTGCGCCAAAGTCAGGCCAGTCTCACCGAGGCCGAAGCCCAACTGCAAGATACTCGCCAGGGCACTGACCCAGCTCAGCTCTCTCAAGCCGCAGCCAACCTCGATGCAGTCGAAGCCCAGATTCGCGATGCCGAAGCTCGTCTAGATCTGGCCAGAGCAGACTATGCCCGCAGCCAGAGCCTGTACGACAGCGGCGCCATTTCTCGCAGCGAACTCGACCGTGACGAGAGCGAAGTGCGCAGCGCCGAAGCTGCCCTAGCGCAGGCCAACTATCGGGTTGAAGAAGCCCGCCAGCGGCTGATCGACTTAGAAAACGACCCCGATCCCGAAGCCGTGGACCAGGCCGAAGCTCGCGTTGAGCGCGCCGAAGCACAGCTAGCAGGGGTACAAACGCAGCTAGACGACACCGTGATTCGCGCCCCCTTTGCCGGCATCATCACCCAAAAATTTGCCACCGAGGGGGCCTTTGTGACGCCTACCACCTCCGCCTCCACCGCCTCTTCGGCCACCTCCACCGCGATTGTTGCCCTTGCCGACGGTCTAGAAGTGGTGGCCGAAGTTCCCGAAGCCGACATAGGTCAAATCGAAGTTGGTCAGGCCGTCGAGATCCAGGCCGATGCGTTTCCAGAAGAGATCTTTCGCGGCGAAGTGAAGCTGATCGCCCCAGAAGCGATTGAAAAACAAAACGTCACCGTCTTTCAGGTGCGCGTTCGCCTTGAAGAGGGCCTAGACAAGCTGCGCTCAAACATGAAAGTTGATGTCGCCTTTATTGGCAATCAGCTCAGCGATGCGCTGGTCATCCCTACCGTCGCCGTGGTCACGCAGGGCGGCGAGACCGGCGTTCTTGTCCCTGGTGAGAATAACCGCATTCAGTTTCGCACCGTAACGCTCGGACCGCAGGTCGGCGACCAGATTCAGATTTTAGAAGGACTAGAAGTAGGCGACCCAGTGTTTGTTGACCTACCACCGGGTCAGACGCTAGAGAATCTACGCTTTAGCCGCGAAGGCCAAGAGGAGTAGCTTACCCTCCCCGCGCTGCCCGCACCAAAATACTCATCACCTCACCCGCATTCGGCGTAATCACGATCTGATTGTTCGGGATCGCTTGAATCCGGCTCCACTGTAGCGCTTCAACATAGCGCAGATTGTGCAGCTGATGGATGGTCTGACGCACGCGCTCAGGGCTGCCCAACAGAATATGGCGCAGCGGCTGGTTATAGACCTGAGCAACAGGCTGAATCTGCTCGGTGGGTACAGCAGTGGGGGCGACCTCGGGCAGGTCGCAGAAGCGGAATGATTTAACAGTCATTGGGGTCTCCGGTTGAGGGGCTGAGCGCGAGTGACGAAGGGAAGGCGGTAGAGCAAAATTTGTTCTAACTTCTGTCTTCAGACCCGAGGATTTTACTTCAGGAAAGCCCTAAAACTTTTTGCTGATTTTTTGCAGAAGCCGGCTTTGATGAAGCTTACAGCCCAAATAAGAGCCCAATCGCTGGCAAGAGCCGACTACACGCGCCGACCAGCTTTGTTGTTTCAGTCAGTCCGGCAGTGATGCCCTTGAGCATCGTGATGGCGCGCTTCGCGAGGGGCTGCTTGGCTTGAGGCGACTGGCCGGCTGCGGCGAGCGTTTTTACCTGATCTAGCGCTTCGGCTTTGTCGTCTGGGCTAAGCGCTGGCTCGGTTTCAATGGCGGCCTGCAGCTGAGTCAGCAGGTCTTTAAGCTGAGTCTGCGTTTCGCCGCCGCTGAGCTGGTTGATTTGATTATTGACCTGGCCGCTGACATCGCGCAGGCTGACGATGGAGTTCTCAGCATTAACGGTGAAGTCGCCTTGAACGTCAAAATTTTGGCTTTGGTCGTTTCCTTGCATGGCTTTGCTGTTGGATTTGCTGTCGGACTGGCTGGTGGCTTTTACATCGATAGTGGTTGACCGCTGTGCCAGCAGCTCAGTAATGCGCGTCATGTCGGTATTCTGCTGGCGGTGAATCTCAATGATTTCTGCTTTATGCTGGATCTCTCGATCTTGCAGAATAGCCTTGTACTTACGCTCAGCCGCCACTAGCGCTTTTTGATAGCCCTGCTTAAACGCCTGATGAATCGCAGGCTTATCGGCAGCGGGGCTGGCGTTGAGGCGCACAACCATGACGCCATCGCCTTTGTTCTCAATGCTCTGAATTTCGAGATTCGCGTCCTCGTGCTGCACTTGAATATTTTGAAACGTTTCTAGAAAAGCCCGCCAGTCGATACCGTCGCGAAAGATCAGGTCGATGGTGTTGAGCACTTCCTCAAACAGCTTGGTAAATTCGCCGGGGGCAAAGCTGTCGCTGCTGGGTCGGCGCTCTTGCTGGTGGCGCAGCAGGTAGACGTATTCGCAGATCGCGCCTTCAAGCCGGGTGGTGCTGTCGATGTTCCACGCTTTGAGGCAGGCGGCAGTGAGGTTAGCGGCATGGAACTGGGTGCCTAGCGCCTGGACTTTGGTGAGATTGGCGCGCTGCAGGTCTGCGCCCTCTAGCGTTGCGCCGCTGAGGTCGGTTTCGGTGAGGTCGAGATCGGCTAGCTCGGCACCGCTGAGGTTAGCGCCTTTGAGGTTGAGGCCACTGTAAGACTTGTCGGGCTCGGGGCGATGTGAGACTAGCAAGTTAAGCACAGTGCGGTCTGCCAAAATTGTTTTATAAGCGCGGGAGAGGTGTAGCCTTTGAGCCAGGTGAAAGCAGGTGCGCGTGAGCGTTGCCTGGCGAAAGTGAGCGCTTTTGAGCGAGGCGTGAGAAAAGTTGGCATCTGTGAGATCGGCACTATAAAAGCTAGTGCCGCCTAGAGCAGAAAGCCCAACAGCTAAATCTCGAATCAATTTATCGCGCGGATCGCCTGCCAGGGCGCGGCGACTGATGAAAAAGCTGAGAACAGTAGCCGTGAGAACAATCAGAAGTGTAAGCGCAACAATCAGTGGTGTATTAGAACTACCTTCAGTGACAGCGAAAGCGACAGCGCCAGCGACAGTGAAAGCGATAGCGCCAGCGACAGTGAAAGCGACAGCGCCAGTGACAGCGAAAGCAACAGCGAAAGCGACAGCGCCAGTGACAGCGAAAGCGACAGCGCCAGTGACAGCGAAAGCGATAGCGAAAGCGACAGCGAAAGCGACAGCAAAAGCGCCTAGCGTGGCTAATATTCCTTGTCGGTAGCTAAAGTAGAAAGTAATCTCAATAACGACAAGGCCAACCACACCAAAGGCGATATCTCCAGCAGTAGAGCCTGTAATGCTACCGCTTGGCTCAACAATAGGAGCTACGAACAATGCAACCAACGCTCCCAGTATGAAAGCTGCTACTCCTGAAAGCATTAGTGCGAATAGCAAAACAGCCATGCTCCATCGTCGTCTTGCTCCTGTTCTGGCTTCGCAGAGCTGAGTGCTAATCAGCTTTGCATTGGCAAACTTCGTACCGCGCAGGTCTGTCTTTGTTAGGTTCGCCCCTGATAGGTCAATACCCGTCAGGTCAAATCCGCGCAGTGACTCACCGCTGAGATCAGCTCTGCGAAAATCGCGCTCACCGTTGCGATAGCGTCTCAGCAGTTCTTTTGCTCTCATTACCTACCGTGCGCCGTGCGCCGGAGTTTTGACTTCTAAAGACTATACTAATAGCATGAGCGCCATGCTACTGTACTTGCATGATTCAGAGTTTCAAAAATTCAGAAACTGAGGATGTTTTTAACGGTAGGCGAACAAGATCGGCTAGAAAGCTCTGTCCAGAACCCTTATGGAAAATCGCATTTCGAAAATTGGATAGGCTTGATTCTGCTAAGTCTTTAAATGATTTGCGGGTACCGCCTGGTAATCGTCTAGAAATTCTCAAAGGCGATCGCAAAGGTCAGCACAGCATTCGGATCAATGGCCAGTATCGAATCTGTTTTATCTGGAATGACAATGGCCCGAAAGATGTGGAAATTGTTGATTATCATTA
>JAAHIA010000184.1 GCA_010671975.1 Leptolyngbya sp. SIO4C1
AGAAATCGAAGATTCATAGATCTAAAGTCTTAAATATTTCAATCTGTAAACATTTAAGCGTTGCTTAATTCTTTATTGTGAACATTCCGTATATGTTCTGATCTAAAGCGGGAACAGTAGGTAATATCAACGATCAGTAGTGGGTACTAATGCTTAGTGATTAAATCTTAAGTATTTTAAATTTTTCAGCATTTCTACTCAGTCCTGTATCGCCTGTTTCAGCCAGCCTCAGCTGTTTAGGTTAGCATCCACCTAACCATGATTGTTTCGCGCTTACTTTTAGGTTTACCTGACCTCGTGCACCTGGTGCCGTCAGCGTCGGGTGGGCTTTGCGAAACAATGCAGCAGGCGACTAAGGCTCAGCTAGTGCAAGCTACCCAGCGCTACCGAGTCGGCGTCTTAGACTCTACGCTGCAGCAAATCGAGCTTGATTTTGGAACTGAAGCAGCCCGTCAGTTAGAAAGCGTACTGCGCGAGCTCCATATCAGACCGCGACAAGACGGTCGCATTGCAAACATCCCGCTGCGCTCAGCCAGTGAGTTCGATCAGTGTGTTGAAAGAGAGCTTCTCTACGCTGCAGCCCACAACATTGTTCTCTTTAGCAATCGCTTTCGCTCACAAACCGAGAAAGTCCTGCAGCTCTGTTTTGAGCACCACGGCATTTCGTCCGTTAAGCTCTGGGACGGCAGCGGTTCACCCCGAATCTATCGAAATCCAGCTAGGCACTCAGCTGAGCCAACGACTGCACCGGCTTTACTTTCAGGCGGCTTCCTGGGTCTGCCAATGCTGTCGCTGCCCTTCCTGGTGCTGCTGTTTGAGCTAATTCGTCAGCAGCGATCGCGCACAGCAGCGAGCGGCCCCCCTCAGCAGACGAACGAGGCCAATTTGGCCATACCGCCAGGCAATATGGCTGAAGATAGCGAAGCGCCCTTGCTGGCTGAAGCCGCTCCGCTTCGCTCATCTATAGCGCCACCGGCAGCGCCATCCGCAGAAGATAGCGCATCGTCTCATCAACCCGATCAGGATTTCAGCGATGGTACACATCGCGCAGCTTCGCCTGAGGCGTCAGAAGCGTTAGCGGTTTCCGTCCAGCAAGGCAAGCCAGCTGACACCGCAACAGCTGCCAGACTAGCGACTCAAGCCGATGCTCAGACCTTCACAGCGCAAGACGCGAACTCAGGAGGGGAAACGCCGTCGCGTCAAGCCAATTTAGCTACCGTCGGCGACTTTAATCTCGAACGGCAGCCATCGGTTGAATTAGCAGCTGGGCCAGTAGCTGAGCCAGCAGTGAGTGACCGTGCCTCATCAGCAAGGCCCGTTACGGATGAGCCAACAGATGAACCTGTCGGTGAGCTAAAGATTGAGACTCCGCTAGCCTCGGACCCATTGGCCCCTAACTTCTCAGCCACCGATTCGCCAGAAGATCTGTCTGAAGTTGATCTGTCTATCGCCGATTTGCCTGAGACTGACTCGCCGCTTGACCCGCCAGAGCCCAAATCTCCAGCTGCGGATCCGCTCACAGCTGACTCGCCTGAAGCTGATCCCCCCAAGACTAATTCCCCTTCTGACCCGCCTGCAGTTAATTCCCCCAACACTGATCCACCGCTTAACCCGCCTGAGACTGACCCACCTGTCGTCAATCCACCTCAAGCCGATCCGCCCAAGGCTAATCCCCCTTCTGACCCGCCTGCAGTTAATTCCCCCAACACTGATCCACCGCTTAACCCGCCTGAGACTGACCCACCTGTCGTCAATCCACCTCAAGCCGATCCGCCCAAGGCTAATCCACCTTCTGACCCGCCTGCAGTTAATTCCCCCAACACTGATCCACCGCTTAACCCGCCTGAGACTGACCCACCTGTCGTCAATCCACCTCAAGCCGATCCGCCCAAGGCTAATCCACCTGAAGTTGAGCCACCTGAAGTTGAGCCACCTGAAGTCGATTCGCCGACTCCCGATATCCCTGATGTCGAGCCCCTTGGGCAGGTAACGGTTCACTATCTGCTAGATGGTGGCTCTCATGAAGGAGAGCTAGGTATTTTCAGCCTGCGCGGCTTGGATCTTGCTAGCTGGGGTACGCCTGCCTTTGAACAAGCAGTGGTGCAGCGAGTGATGAGCAATTCGCCGCTGGGCTACAGGCTGTTTTCTGACGCAGCTGAATCAGCGCAGTTTAATCAGATAGTTGACTGGCAAACGCTAACGCCGGCTGACCTGACGACCACATCGGCCAAAACTGTTGCGCTGCCAGTTGGTGAGCTGTTTAGCTTTGTTTTGATTCCAAATGGTACCTTTGCCGATCTGGCCACTGCTTTGGCTGAAGGAGACCCAATCTCTGCCTCGCTACGGCCGCTGTTTGCTAATGCGCAAATTAAAAAGCTGGCAGCCGAAGGTACGGTTTGGGGCTGGGAAGATAAAGAAATCACTGGTAGCAGCGATCGCGACTATGACGACCTAATTTTTGGACTGTCTGAACGCTCTGCCGATATGGTTGAGGTTGGCCTCGACGCGGCGATTCAGGCGTGGCAGGTTTCAGACGTTGACGCAGCAGACTTTGGCATAGCAGACAGTCAGTCAGAGATCGCGCTGACGCAAGAAATTCAGCGAGTCCAGGCGGATGCCGAGCAACTCGGAGCGCAGGGCTTGCCTGAGCTACCTGCCGAGCTTTCCGATACGCTGCCAGCGATTGGCTCAGATCAGCCTGACTGGGGCGCCTAACCGGCGCCTAACTAGGGGCTGACCCAGTCGGCTAGCTGAGCGATTGGCTTATCCGTCATAATGAGGGTGTAACGGTTCATTTCACGCTGAATGCTAGAATTGCACTGCCATACGACTTATTCAGACGGGACGCTGACGCCAGCGCAGCTGGTGGAACTGGCAATCGCCAACGGGGTTAAAGCGCTCGCGATTACCGATCACGATACGGTAGCCGGCTGGAACGATGCGATCGCAGCGGCTCAGACCCATGCTTTAGAAATTGTGCCAGGCATTGAGCTCAGCACCGTTTACAACGGTCGCTCGATGCACATTCTCGGATTTTATCCTGATCCACAAACGCTGCAGGCACCGCTGCAGGAGCGCATTGCCGGGCGCAAGCGGCGAGCGCAAAAAATGGCAGAAAAGCTGGCAGCAATGGGCTGTCCAATCCAGCTGCCACAGATGCGCGGCGGTATGGCGCCGGGTCGCCCTCATATTGCCTCAGCGCTGGTGGCAGCCGGTCACGTTAGCTCCAGGCGCGAAGCCTTCGATCGCTTTCTTAGAGATGACGGGCCAGCCTATGTTCCCTACGAAAAATTTACGGCCAAAGAGGGCATTGAGCTGCTCAAGCGCTGTGGCGCAGTCCCCGTTTGGGCCCATCCCTATCTCTTTCGCGGCGGTACGGTTGAAACTGTGCTGCCTCAGCTGGTTAGCGACGGCCTGATGGGGGTTGAGGTTTACCACCCTCACCACAGCCCCAGCGAACAGCGACGGCTTGAGGAATATTGCCAGCAGTACGGCCTGCTGATGACCGGCGGTAGCGACTACCACGGACCCGAGCTGGAGGCGAAACGCAGAGACTTTGCCGATCTGAACTCGCTACAGGTGCCGCTGCATCTGCTAGCTGAAATCAAGCAGGCCGCCGCAGGTTTAGCGGAGTCTTTGTCAGGGTCTAGAGATTGTCAGGGTCTAGAGAACTGACAAAGCGCTAGGCTTCCGGCCGGATTGGCTTGCGAGTGGTCAGATTAAAGCGATAGCCATTAGGCAAAATATGCAGCTTAACGCCAAAGATAGCCAGATCTTCATCGTGCAGCAGCTGGTCGAGGTTGTTGTAGCTGCTGTCAGTTTCGTCGATGACGGTGACAGCGCCGGTACCAATCACTTCAAATTCGCTACCCTCAACCAAAATAGCAGTATTTTCATCAATTCCTATGCCTAGCGCGCTAGGCTGCATCACCAGCGCCGTCAGCAAGCGACCTAGACGCCCGCGCTGAGTAAAGTGCTGATCGACAACAATGCCTGGCAAAAAGCCAAGGCCGGGTCCCATCTCAACCGTTTCAGGACGCGGATTGGTATCTGAATCGCCCGCTTCAATCATCCGATCGGGCATAATCGCGGCACCGGCGCTTGTGCCAGCAATAATGACGCCTTCGCTACAGCGCTGATGCAGCTGCCGGTCGAGCTCGGTATCTTTAATGATGTCAATAATCCGCTGCTGGCTGCCGCCTGCGAAGAAGATACCGGTGGCCTGCTGAACGTTTTCTCTGACCGACTCTCGCTCGGTATCTTCTCGAGTGTCGGTATGCACAATGCGCACATCGGCTGCACCTAGCCGCTCAAAGACGCGAATGTAGTCTTCGCCGACCTCATAGGGGAGGCTACTCGCAACGGTGAGGACGACTAGCCGAGCTTTGATGCCTCCGGCCTTACGGACAAATTCTCGCAGAATCTGACAGGTGTCATGCTTGTCTTCTGCGCCGCCAATAATTAGCAGCTTGCCTGTAGGCGGTTTTTTCATGCGAGTTCTCCGACTGAGCCTATTTTGAGTATGGCATCAGCGGTGCGCTTCTTTATTGGATTTGTGGGTAAGCGCGACATAGAGACGCGGAGAGAGGGAGACGCGGAGAGGTATCGGTGAGCGATCTGGTGTTTTCATAAAAAAAGACCTGACGACTGTCAGGTCCTTTGTCTGCATGGGTTTTGCATACTTTGACCCAGCGTCACACTGGACTTCAAGAGCTAGCTAGCAGCGAGATACCCTTGGAAGCTTGCTTTACGGCGACGCAGGTGCTTGAGCGCTTGCTGCTCTAGCTGGCGAACACGCTCACGGCTGATGCTCATCCGCTGGCCGACCTTAGCTAGCGACAGCTGATTGCCGTCGTTGAGGCCAAAGCGCAGCGTGATTACTTCCTGCTGCTGCGGCGTCAGCTCAGATAGGATCTTGCGGATGTCTTGCCGCAAGGACTGCTGCACCGTGTAGTCTTCTGGTGAAGCAGCGTCATCTTCAAGCAGCTCCTGCAGCTCGGTATCCTGGTTGTCGCCGATGCGGACGTCCAGAGAGATAGGCTGACGCGACAGGGTAAGGTATTCGCGCACCTGAGCCGGCTCTAGATCGAGCGAGCTGGCAATCTCAACTGCTGAAGGACTCCGCCCTAGCTTCTGCGAAAGCTCGCGCTGCACGCGCTTGATCTTGTTGAGCTTCTCAGTAATGTGAATCGGCAGCCGGATAGTACGCGACTGCTGCGCGATCGCACGGGTGATAGCCTGGCGAATCCACCAGTAGGCATAGGTAGAAAACTTATATCCCTTAGTTGGGTCAAATTTCTCTACACCGCGCTCTAAACCCAGCGTGCCCTCTTGGATCAGATCCAGAAACTCTAGGTTGCGCTTCTGATACTTTTTCGCAACTGCGACCACCAGCCGCAGGTTCGCCTCAATCATCTTACGCTTGGCACGCTTGCCCTGCTTGAGCGCCTGCTTCAGCTCGGCTTCACTCAGCTGCGCCGCTTCTGCCCACTCGCTTTGCGTGGGAGCGCGCTCGAGCGACTCGCTCAGCGTCTCTTGCAGCGATAGAAGATGCATTAGCTGCTGTACCTGCTTACCTAGCACAATTTCTTGCTCGTGCGTCAGCAGCGGTACGCGGCCGATCTCATGCAAATAGGTGCGAACGGCGTCTGTGGTAAAAAGCGGCTTCTGTTGCCTTGAACGTTTTTGAGTCGAATGAGCTTGAGTTTTGGACATAAGGTGTAACGGACCTCCGCTGGAAAATGACTGGCGCACGCTAGGGTGCAGGGGCGAGGTGTCGATAGGACCGTTTTGGGGCTGCGCTTAAAAATCAACGAAAGCTCTCAGGGACAGCACTTAATCGGTTCGACAAGACGCGTGACTAAACTCATCTTGAGTTCAAACCCGTTATCCGAATTCGTTATGAGTTTAATTTAACACAGAATTGAGACGCTTGCCTCCTAAATGTGCCTAAATATGGACTGGACTAAGTGTCTACTACAAGTTTTGCTTCAAAGCGCTGTAAAGCAGCTTAAAAGAGCATAAGATCTGCCTGAGAGTGCTGCTTTCAGGCCTGGACTCATTGCTTATTTATTGTCTACGAGCTGCCTAGCTGCTTGGGTGGGGTTCCCCGACGTAGATAACCGAACTATTACGGAGTTCACTCAGCGGAGCCACTATTGGGGCTGTTTATCCACGGCGATGCAAGCGTTCAAAACGACTGTAGATCTGAATCTGCCTGATGACGCTGAGGGCTTTGAAAATCAAGGCAGCGAAGTGATGAGCAGCGGTTTAGGGCCGCAAATGTGACGATGATTATAACCTGCGTTTTCTCAAATGGCGAGGCTTGCCTACAAAAGTTTGTGATTTGTCTGCATTTTTACAGATGTCAGTCAACAATACGCTGTCAGAATAGAATCGTCGTGCGACACGCAGCCTATGATTCCGCTTAATCCTATCCCTGAGGCAGAGACTTCCCAGGTATCCAACGAAGAGATGACAGAAAAGAGAATCTATTTTATTAGCGGATTAGGCGCTGATGAACGGGTCTTTCATCTGCTGGACTATAGCGGCTATGACCCGGTTCATATTCGATGGATACCGCCCGAGCCGAGAGAATCGATTGAGTCGTATGCGGCTCGCCTCTGCGAGCAAATTCAAGAGCACCGGCCAACGCTGGTGGGGCTTTCCTTTGGCGGGCTGATCGCTACAGAGATTGCCAAACAGATTGAGGTGGAGCAGGTGATTCTGGTGTCTAGTGCTAAAACGGCTGCGGAGATTCCTATCTACTACAAGCTGTTTCGCATTTTGCCCATTCACCGCATCTTTCCCTTTAAGACGATGCTTTGGGCAGCCTACTGGCTGGCCTACTGGCTATTTGGCGTAGATACGCTGGACGAACGCCGACTGCTCAAGGCAATTTTACTGGATACCAATCCGCAGTTTCTGAAGTGGGCGCTGCATAAGGTGGTGACCTGGCGCAACCAGACGGTGCCCGAGCGGCTGGTGCATTTGCACGGTGGGTGCGATCGCATCTTTCCGCTGCGCTTTGCTCAGCCCAGCTGCGTGATTGACGAGGGCGGTCACCTGATGATTATGAACTGCGCCATCAAAGTCTCAGCGCTGATGCGTCAGTTCATCAAGGCAGCGGCCCAGCCGCTATCACCGCCGGCCTAGCGTCGCGAAACTGTTTGAAATTGTCTACAAACCGCTGAGCAAGCCGCTGCGCCTGCCGATCGTAGGCAACTGGGTCGGCCCAGGCTTTTCTCGGATTTAGCAGCTCAGCTGGTACGGCCGGCACGCGCTCGGGCACCTGCAGATTGAAGACTGGGTGAAGCGCGTAGCGAGCCTGTGTTAGCGCACCGTTGAGAGCGGCTGAGACCATCGCTCGCGTATGCTGAATCGACACTCGCTGCCCCACGCCGTAGGGACCGCCGCACCAGCCCGTATTCACCAGATAAACCTGAGTTTCTGGATGCTGCGCTAGCCGCTGACCGAGCATCTCACCGTAGACAGTCGGCGGCAGTGGAAAAAAGCACTGCCCAAAGCAGGCAGAAAAGGTTGCCTGCGGCGTCGTAATGCCGCGCTCTGTGCCGGCAAGCTTGCTAGTATAGCCAGAGAGAAAGTGGTAGATTGCCTGCTCGCGCGTCAGCTTGGCGATTGGCGGCAGCACCCCAAAGGCATCGGCCGTTAGCAGAATCAGAGTTTTAGGATGCGTGCCGGTACCGGCTTCAGCGATGTTGGGAATGTAGCTTAGCGGATAGGCAGCCCGAGTATTTTCAGTCAGGCGGCTATCTTCATAGTCAAGCTGACGGGTCTCTGCGTCCATCACTACGTTTTCTAGCAGCGTGCCGTAGCGAATGGCTGCCCAAATCTGCGGCTCGGCCGCTGGCGAAAGCCGAATCGTTTTGGCATAGCAGCCGCCCTCAAAGTTGAAAATGCCGTCGGGCGACCAGCCGTGCTCGTCATCGCCAATCAGCCGCCGGCTAGGATCGGCTGAGAGCGTCGTTTTACCTGTCCCTGACAGTCCAAAAAACAAGGCTGTTTGACCCTGCTCATCGACGTTGGCGGCTCCGTGCAGCGGCAGCACGCGGCGCTTGGTCATGTAGTAGTTCATCAGCGCAAAGACCGACTTTTTGATTTCGCCGGCATAGTGCGAGCCGCCGATGAGCACCAGCCTTTTAGCCAAATTGATCACAATAAAGGCTTCGCTGTGGATGCCGTCAGTTTGCGGATTGCCCTGTAGCCCCGGCAGGGCAATCACGGTAAAGTCGGCCTGGTGGGTCATCAGCTCTTCTGGCGTAGGGCGCAGAAACAGATGACGGGCAAACAGGTTTTGCGTCGCTAGCTCATTGATCACTCGAACACCGAAGCGGTAGGACGGGTCGGCCCCCACGTAGCCGTCAAAGATGTAGAGATCGCGCCCCTGACTGTAGGACAGCGCCCGCAGCCGCAGCTGCTCAAAATGCTTCTGTGAAATAGGTCGATTGAACTGATTCCAGTCAATTTCGTCGCGGCTGCTAGGCTCTTCGACCAAAAACCGATCCTGCGGCGAACGTCCGGTGTATTTGCCAGTTTCAGCTGCGATCGCGCCGTTGACCGCAAGCCGGCCTTCTCCTTTAAACAGCGCATGTTCGATTAAAACTGGCACAGGCAAGTTGCGATAGATCTGGCCTAAATTTTCTAAACCCAGCGCCTCTAGCCCGTAAGTCGGACTGTGCAATCGGGTGAATCCTGGCTCAGCCTCGGCCTGGGAAAGCTGCTTGGTTGCCAAGCCGCGCTGTTCAGGCGAGAGGTTAGGGCTAGCTTTAGCTCGAGCCGGCGCATTGAATTTGGCATCGAATTCGGTATTGTTTAAGCTAACCATGGCAGCGTTTCCCTCGTCGAAGCGGACAAAACCTACTCGCAGCAAAAAACCTGCGAGCAATCATCTGTATCGACTGTCGATAGCGTTAAGCCTCTGCCTAGGCCAGCATTATCTTCACTATATCTGCAGATAGCTGAGCCACTCGGATTTTGCAATTCATCTTCAAGTTGCGGCTAGGCATCGCGAACAGCGGTGTAATAGCGATACTTGCTCACCTCAGACTGCCACCAGCGATAGGCAACGCCGTTGAGCAACAGCCCAATCAAAAACAGGCAGCCCATCAAAATCAGCTGCTCGGCTGGAACCGCCATCCTAATATCTAAAACGAGGTGCAACAGATTGAAGAGGCTGTAGGCCTCTTCAATC
>JAAHIA010000185.1 GCA_010671975.1 Leptolyngbya sp. SIO4C1
TAAAAAAAGAGGATTTAACAGCATCCTCTTTTTTTGATGAATTGAGCCGCCAGGCCGCTGCCTCAGCTGCTGAGGGGCCTTTAGAGACTGCAAACTGCCTTGGCTACCTAAGTTTGGTGACCTTGCGACTCTGTCTGAAACGGCTGCTTCGCTAGCCAAACGAGACCGATACGCTTGACAGTTTATAAGTTTTGCTAAGAAAAAACACAAGACTGTATCGTCAGTAAACTTTGGTTTCAGCTATCTAAAGGTGAGGTCAAGAGCGCTATAGTAATTAATGAAGCTAATAGCTTCCCTGACAGATTTCATTTACAAAGTCTAGTTGACTTTAAGGAGGTCAATCATCACTGATTCAATAGAATCTGTCTCGTCGATTGGCAGCAGTATTCGAACCAAACATTGGGATTTCTTCTAATAGAAAAAAGGGAGCTTTACAATCTATCAAACCTGTTTGTTCTGTGACGTTTAAGTGAAGCTTTGGGTTTGAATAGTCAGCTCCAGATAAACGGTTTGTAGATGAAGGACTGAGCTGATGTTTGCGTAGCGGGTACTGCTGCTAATGAAAGTCTTGATTAGAGTCTTGACCATAAAGCTAAATATTTGTCATCAAAGGCTGCAGAGTTCAACCCTGCAGCCTTTGTGCTGGAGCGCTTACTGTGATTGCCTGCTGCGGCATTTTGCGCTGAGCTACGCTGTCAGTGCCTGAATCTGATCGGCCTCTAGCGCACTGTTGAAGATCTTCACCTCATCAACCGTGCCGGTCAGTCCGTAGCTGTCGCCCGTAGCGGTGCCGCTGTGAAAGCGCGTTTTGCCATTGATGCTGCCGACGCCCACACCGTCTGCATGTCGCCACAGCTGGGAGCCGGCCCCTCGGGCGAATTGCTCGCCGTCTAGGTATCCGGTCAGCGCGCCTTGGCTGATGCGGCTGCTGCCGTCTAAGACGAGGGCAACGTGGTGCCACTGGCCAGCCTGAATGCCTTGCGTGCTGAGCCAGGTGCCTGACCAGCCGCTTTGCCTTCTCGGCCGATTCCAGCCGCCAACATAGAGCTGGTTACCTTGTAAATAAGCATTCAGTCCGCGCGAACCGCCGCCGGCCTCAAACAAAACTTGGGGCTGGCTGCCGGTCAGGCTATCAGCCTTAAACCAAAGAGACACGGTGCGCTGCTGATAGAGGTCCATGTCGATGTCTTTGGCGCTGGCGATCGCAACCGCATCACCGCTGCCGTCTAGGGCGACGCCGCCCCCACGCTTGCCTTTGGTCCAGCGGGCGTTGCCTGTGAGCGTCCCCGCGTGACTGCTGCCCGAGCTGTCTGTGGCCGTGCGGCCAGTGGCGTCATCGAGCTTGAGGTAGGCCACAGGGCGATCGGCGGTCGGCGGGTTGGGCGGGTTAGCGGGCAGCACCGACTGAGGCGCTGACGCTGCTTGAAAGCTGTCTGTTGCCAAGTCTAGCTTGACATTGCGATTGCCAAGCGTCACGGTCTTGGCCTGTGTCTGGTCTAGCTGCCCGTCGCCGTCGAAGTCGCCCTCGAAGCTGACTGCGTAGCTGCCTGGGGCAAGCCGCAGCTGATAACCGCCGGCGTTCATGGTTTTGGTGCTGAAGGTTTGCCCGTTGCCGGTGGCTTTGACAGTGACTTTGCCCAGCCCTTCACCGATGGTATAGAAGTCGTCGTCAGCCACCGCATCGCTGTAGACAACGCCGGTCAAAAAGGCATTGCCGCTGCGATCGCTGCCGAACAGCTGTGTCGTCATGGCCGCATTGTAGCCATTGAACCTGCCTGAGAGATTACTGATGCCAACCTCACGGTAGCTGTCGCTGAGAATATTAGTACGATGACCAGCGCTTTTGAACAGCCCGTCCTCATTTTGCTTGACAGCGCTGTCAAAGTTTAGGCTGCCGGTGGTGCCGCGCCAGGCAATATTTTCTCCCACACGGCTCCAGCTATAGCCGGCCGCTCCGGCCCTATCCCAAGGCCGGCTGCCTTCTGCGCCCGTGTGAGAAAACTGATTGGTATTCAGCATCCACTGGCCATGGTCGCGCGCGGCTGTAAACAGCTTGGGATTAAAGGCAAGCGGCTGTTTCGGCGTGCCTGAAATGGTGCCAGCAGCAAGGTCTTGGTTGAGCTTACCGCCAAGTAAGCGATTGGCTTCGGCTTGAGGATTTGCTCGTGTTTGATTCAGCAGCTCTAGCATGTACTGATCTTGAGCGGTTGGCTGAGCCATGTCAGTTACTCCTTCACTCGCATGGGTGCAAATCAATCTCTAAAAGGCTGAACTCTGCCGCCCCCTGTCCAGCTGTGAACCGAACTGCCGTGGTAAACATTGGCAGCAAACAGCGCTCCGGCGATCAATCGCTGGAATCTTACGGCTGGCTGTAACAGAAAAAACGTGAGCGTCGCAGTCGTGCGATCGCGGCCGGTCTAACTTAAAACTGCATTAGCAACAACGTGACAGCAGTCGTTGAAAGTCACTGTACGGGCAATTCGGAACACACAGTTTCTAGCAAACCAAGCGTTAAGGCGCTTTGTGACACGCCGAGCTCATGCTAGCACCGGCAAATGAGGCCTGTGTTTGGAATTTTGATGAAGCTGCTTTACAGTTCGGCTCGATGAAAATGGCTAAACTTCAAAAAACTTCGGCATGGCAAGCCACTGAGCGATCTGGCTGAAATGGCTTAAACTTGTGCCGCGTCAGGCGAGCTCAGATAAAACCAACCTGCTATTGTGGCCCGTAGGTGCTTGGGCTGCTTGCCTGAGCACCTACTCATCAAAACTTGCTGCTCGACAGCCTAGTTACTATGAAACAGCCTTCTGAACCCCGCCCTACTGCAGCGGCTCAGCTTGATGCTCAGGTCAATCGGCTCGAAGCAAAAACGCAGATCCCATCGCTGGATCAGGCTACTAAGACTAAGATTCGCGACCTCACGGCGCTGCTCAAGTCGCGACTGAGCCATCAGCAGCTAAGCGCCCGGGCACAGCAAGAGCTAGCGGCGCTGCTGAGTTTACTGCCCAGTTTTGATCAGCGCAGTGCGCATCTAGTCGATATCTTAGATTTGAGCATTGCGATTTTGCTAGAGGCTGGTTCATCGGAGGGCTCATCACCGGAGGCAAAGCAGGCCAAGCAAAATTTGGCCTTAGTGCGTAAAACCCGTCAGCAGCTAGCGCAGAAGCTGCGCGGCTACCCCAGTCCGCTAGAGGCGATTGTCACCGGCATCGGCGGTCCCTATTATCGGCTGATATCCGGACTGAGCTGGTTTTTCTTTATTTTTGTGATCTGCCCGCTGCTGGGTGTTGGCGCTACGATGCTGGCGCTTAACCTGCTGCCTGGCAATGAGTTTCGAGCCATTGCTGAGCTGCAGCACGATCTGCTCAAAAAGGTGAGTCAGGATCTTGGCGAACTAGAGGGCTACATCGATGAAAGCCAGCGGCAGCGCAGCGCGCTGGAGGCAAACGCGCTAGTATCCGCTCAGCTGCAGCGACAGTTGAACAGCGTTGAGATTGAGCGCCTGCCGCTGCCCAGCCTGACCTCTGCACAGCAGCAGGAATTGAAAGCAGCGGCGCAGCAGCTAGAAGACTTCGCCGCCTTGGGACAGCTGCAGGCTGGGCAAATCACACCGCTGCAGAACAGCTTGGCTCAGGCGATTGCGGCACTGCCCGAAGCATCAGAGGTGCTCGAAAATCGCTTGATTCAGCTGAAGGCTAGGCTGTCAGAGGCTGGCCCAATTAACGGTACGCTCAGGACCGATATGCAATCTATTGCTGCGCAGCTGCGCAGCGAAGCTAGCTTGGCTAACCTGCGCAGCTCGGTTGTTTTCTTTCAGCAAGAGAGTCTTGAGCTGCCAGATCAGGTCGATGACGCTGAGGCAGGATCGATTCAGCGGGCCACGGTTTTGCCTAAGCTAGAGCAGCTAAATCGCGAGATTCAGAAAACCCTAGCCGCCTTTAACCTGACCACAGCGGAGCCCTCGGCTGATGACACCGCAATACCTGAAGAAACTGTTGGTGGTGCGGCTCGAGCTGAGGCTGCTGGCACAGCCGCACCTGCTGACACCGTTCTCAATCCCAACGATTCTCTCATGGCAGAGACCAACAGTACGATTCGAGCCGTGCTGGCCAATTCGCTAGACAATAACGTCATGCTGGTGGCGCTGGTCGTCTCATTCGGGGCGCTGGGCAGCGCCGTGAGCGTGATTGTGCGATCGCAGCAATTTATTGAACAGGCTGGCCAAAAGGACCTGTTTCTAGTGGGTTTTCTACGACCGCTGGTGGGTATGGCCTTTGCCGTGTTTATCTTTGCGCTGATTGAATCTGGCATCTTTGCCAACTTAATCCGCCTCAATCAGCCTGAGGACATAGATACCACGCAGCTCTACGTTGCGATCGCCTTTATCGCCGGCTTTAGCGAGCGCCTAGTAATGAACGTCGTAACGCGCACCGAAGACACAATTACCGGTTCGTCTGATTAGTCTGAACCGGCGAAGGTACCGATCGACGATAGGCTAAGAGCAGGGGAGTTATCATGCGCATCTATATCACCCGAGCCATCCCAGCTGACCTGACGGCGCTGCAGGCTTTAGCTGAGGTAAACATCTGGCCGCAGCGCCTGCCGCCCTCGCAACAGGTACTGCAGGCTGAAGTTGAGAACATAGACGGACTGCTCTGCTTGCTTACCGATCCAATTGATGCAGCGCTGCTTGAGGCGGCGCCTCGACTGAAGGTGATCAGTCAGATGGCCGTTGGTTACGACAATATTGACGTGGCAGCAGCAACCGCTCGACGCATTCCGGTAGGGCATACGCCCGGCGTGCTGACCGATGCTACCGCTGACTTTACCTGGGCGCTGCTGATGGCAGCGGCGCGGCAAGTGGTCACAGGCGATCGCTTCACCCGCAGCGGCCAGTGGCAGACCTGGGAGCCGGCGCTGCTGCTCGGGCCGGATGTGGCTGGGGCAACGCTCGGCATTGTGGGGCTAGGGCGCATTGGGCAGGCAGTCGCAAAGCGAGCACAGGGCTTCGGCATGCGCATTTTCTATCACAGCCGGCAGCCGGTAGAGGCAGCCACCGAAGCTGCACTCAATGCTGAATGGGTACCGCTAGAGCACCTGCTGCAGCGCTCTGACTTTGTGACACTGCACGTGCCGCTGACGGCCGAAACGCATCATCTAATTAGCTCGGCACAGCTGGCGCAGATGCAGCCAACCGCCATTTTAATTAACACAGCGCGCGGTCCCATCGTCGACGCTGCTGCCCTTTACGAGGCGCTAAAAACCGAGCAGATTGCTGGGGCGGCGCTGGATGTCACAGAGCCAGAACCAATCCCGCTAGAGAGCCCGCTGCTGACGCTCGATAACTTGATTATCACGCCCCATATTGGCAGCGCCAGCCGGCAGACGCGCGAAACGATGGCTGAGATTGCGATCGCTAACCTCATAGCTGGGCTAAAGGATGAGCCGCTGCCCCACTGCGTCAACCCAATGGTCTATCAGCGCTAAAGGTTAGAATCGCTGTCGATAAAGACCCACAGCCGCACAATTTTGCCGGAAGCGCCAATTTCACCGGTAAATAGCCCGTGTGAGAGGACGCCCGTGCGCTTGTCGCCCAGCCGCCAGGGTAGCCGAAACAGCCGGTGGTGCAAATCGAGATGACCCATGGCTTCGAGCGGATAGTCATACTTGCTGCGAAACTGCTCAATCAGCTGCTGCACTGCGGCAAGTCCCTGCAGCTCACCGGCATGCGGGTCAATGTAAACGCCAGTATCTTCAAAGCTTTGAGCCAGCTCAGCGGCGCGTTCGTCCGCCGTGGCCGAGTTCCAAGCGTGAAAGTAGTGGTGCAGCGTTTCGGTGATAGTGGCGGCTTGCTGAGCGCGGTTGGTCATAGGGGGAGTAGAAGATGGAGAAAGCAGGAGGAGGCCTGAGGGCAGCTGTCTCAAAGCTATCACTGATTGGAGGCGCGGCGACCGCCAATAAAGCTCGCGGCCTTTGCTCGCACAGGTACTGTCGAACATTGCCAAAGGTCTATCGAGCTTAGATGGGTAAGACCTTGCCGCGTAGGTCAGCGGGTGCCTCGATGCCGTAGCGATGCAGCAGCGTTGGCAAGATGTCATAGAGCTGAGCTCCCTTTAATTGCTGACCGCCTTGGGGCTGCTGCGGATCGTGGAAAATCATCAGTCCCTGAGGGGCGTGGTTAGCGTCATCAGGGCCAGTATCGTTATTGGTGGTATGTAGCGCCCCAATGCCGACGCTGCCGACCGAGCGCCAGGCCAGGTCGTCAAAATAAACAATTAGGTCAGGGGCCATGCCGCGCACCTTTTGATAGATATCTTGCGGCAGGTAGGCATTTACCTGCATCGGGCTGCCGTCTGGGGCGGTGAGAGTTTCTAACTCGGCGGCCAGGCGCGATCTCACTTGCTTAAACTGTTTGAGCGGTATAATCCCTTCGGGTTCGCGCCCCTGCACGTTGAGAAAAATCCGCGCATAGTAGCCGCCTGCGCCCCAAGCCTGAGTTTGGCTCCAATCAACTTCGACCTGGTCGAGCGGCGTCGGCTCGTTCGGCGTTTCTTTGAGGACCAGATAGCCTTGCTCAATCAGCCACTCATTAATGCAGATACCGCCCATCAGCGGCTGCGCCCCGTGGTCAGAGACAATCAGTACGGCCGTCCCTTCACCGCAGCTCGCCAGCAGCTCCCCCACGCGCCGATCGACATGGCAATAGTAGTCGTGAATGGCATCGGCAAAAGGCATCTCCGGCTCATGTTGCGGATGCGTCGGGTCCATTGGCTTCCAAAAGGCGTGATGAATCCGATCGACGCCCATATCCACCAGCATCAAAAAGTCGGGCTGATCCTGCGCAATCAGCTTTTCTGCTAAGGTGAAGCGCTGGTCGCAGAGCTGATAGATATTGTCTAGAATCTGCTGCTTGTCTTCGGAACGAAAGTCCGGCACGTCCATCATAAAGTCCGGCATCCAGCGCAAAATCTGCTCACCTAGCGCCGGCGGATAGGTGAACGGCGCGTCCGCGCTAGGCGTTAGAAAGCAGGAGACCAGCGATCCGTTCACTGCATAGGGCGGCGACGTACCCGGCACGCTCAGCGCCACTACCTGCCAGCCGGCTGTCCCCAGATAGTCCCAAAGTCGCTGAAACTTAACCGCCCGTCCGTCCGCAATGCTCATCTTCTGATAGTCTCGCGTTGCCCGGTTACGAAACCCGTAGATGCCTAGCTCACCCGGATCGCGACCCGACATCATACAGCTCCAAGCCGGCACCGTAATCGCCGGAATCGAGCTTTCGAGTAAGCCGTAGCTGCCCTGTGCCATGAGCCTTGATAGGTTTGGCAAGTCATCCCGCCAGCGATCAAACACCAGCGCGGGAGCCATACAGTCAAGGCCAATAATGAGAAGACGAGGAAAGGGCATAAGCGTCCTTCACATCAGAAGATTTATAGCAGCTGGATCCCTAATATAAGCTATGAAAACTCTCAAAGGCGATTATCTAGGAGGCTACTCAGGCTGAAGAATGGTTGGATTCCTTGGCTTGGATTTCCCTAACTTAGGCAGGCCAATTTTGACAGAAACGCTTTATGGGCAGAGGTGTTCAAACCCGTTTGCAAACCTTCCATCACCCGTGGCATATTGCCTAAAATCATCGCCTCGCGATCTAACCACAGCCCTGGAAAGATCTGACTTTTCAAAGTGCCTGCACTATCTACTGTAATCTCGACATACTCATCCCCTTCAAGTCGATACCAGTCGATTTTTTCATCAAAAAATTGCCAAACCAGGTACTCTTTGACGCCGCTGCGACGATAGACCTTAAGCTTGTCACCTAAATCGATGGTGGCGGTACTGGCTGCAATTTCAGCGATAAACTCTGGAGCGCCTGCAAGATACCCATCAGCATCGATAAAAGATTGTCCGCCCAGCTTTTCATCTAGGCGTAAAACCACATCAGGCTGAAGTTCATTATCTCGATCAATCCGAACAGTCGGATTATCTCCTAGACGTGCGCCGGGCGTAGCAACTCTATACGTCCATAGCCATCCCATCAGATCGGCGTGAGGCTCTGCATGAGGTTCAAACCGTAGAGGAGAGGCCATGTAAACGGTGCCTTCAATCAGTTCTGCTTTTTTGACATCGGGCATCGCTACGTAGCGATGCTCAAACTCGGAGCGAGAAAGGCGGTCGCCGTTTTCGAGGGGAGGCAGCTTGAGCTTTGATTGACGGCGAAAAAAAGTCACCATAACAGCTTTGGGTAAACGGCCTGAGGCAAATAGCTTTTAGGCAATGGCTGGTTTTTGAATTTATTATGTATAGCCGATCTGCCTATCTAACCTGCGGTCGAAGTATTCTGCTGACGATGTCTCATGTATAAAAGGACGGATGCTACCACTACAGCTGCAAACGATAGCGCATGGACTACGTTGAAGGGCGTCCCTGGAAAGAACCAAGAATCTGTTCTTAAAAACTCAATAAAGAATCTCCCTAGCGGATACCAAATCGCATACATCAGCGCTAGATCGCCCGGCCTAAGGCGTGCCTGAAATCGGCGCGAGATCCAGAACAACAGCGCAAAGCCAATCAGATTCCAGACCGACTCATACAAAAACAGAGCGTGAAAGCGAGTCGATTCAGGATAGGCGACCAGGTCGCGGTAGGGGCCAATGCGATGACTTGGATCAATCCGCAGCCCAAACGGCCAGCTAGTCGGTGGGCCATACAGCTCCTGATTGATAAAGTTGCCCCAGCGGCCAATGGCCTGCGCTAGCGGTAGCCCCACTGCAGCTGCGTCTAAATACATCAGCGTTGGCAGCTGCCGAATTCGTGTGAACAGCCACAGCGCAATGCCGCCAAAGATAAACGCCCCAAAAATGTGAATGCCGCCGCCCCAGATTTGCAGGATCTGGCCAGGGTTGCTGAGGTAGTAGCCAATCCCCTCCGCGTTGCGTGGCGACTGAATAAACACATAGTAGAGCCGCGCCCCGATAAAAGCAGGGATCAATACCCAGATCAGCATGTCCCAAAAATCATCGGGATTCTTGCCGCGCCGGGCAATCTCGCGGCTGGCTACCCACGAACCGACCAGTACGGCAGCCGCCATCAGTAGGCCATACCAGCGCAGCGCAAACGGGCCAATTTCAAAGATAGTTGGGTCAACGGGAGGGTACATAGCGCGTAGGGGCCGTGCCTGGTGTGTGG